>JADLDX010000494.1 GCA_020846515.1 Pirellulaceae bacterium | reverse complement strand
CGTAGGCGAGTCTCTCCGAGACTCGCGAATTTCACCAAAAGGCTCAGGACTCGCGTCTCGGAGAGACGCGGCTACGTGCTTCGTTGAACGGTATTGCGCTTAGAGTAAACGTACGAGTTGAAATTTTAAGTAGCGCAGTTCGGGCATGGCCAGCGGGGTAGGGTGGTCGGCGGGCAGACTGCGGTTGGCGATCAGCGTACCGCAGCGTCGCGCGCGGCCAATACCGGCCAGGTTAACAGCTTCGAATGTCGCTACATCAATGTGACTGGAACAAGAAGCCAACGCCAACAAACCGCCGGGCGAGACGATTCGGGCCGACAACGTGGCCAGACGCTGATATGCCTCCTCAGCTGCATTCTTGGTGCGTTCACTCGGCGCAAACGATGGTGGGTCACAAATGACAATATCCCACTGGCGCTGCGTGCCGGTTTGTTCCAGAAATTCAAAGACATCGCTCACCACGCCCGTATGTTTGTCCGCTGCCAGACCGTTGGCCAACCAATGGTGCTCCGCGGCTTGAATGGCCGCCGGGGCCAAGTCAACCGAGGTGGCATGATTGCATCCACCCGCGCCGGCGGCCACGGAAAAGCCGCCGCTGAAGCTGAATAGATTCAGCACGCTCCGGTCGCGGGCTAGCGACCGAATCAAGGCTCGGTTATCGCGTTGATCGAGGAAAAATCCGGTCTTTTGGCCGTGAATGACGTCTGCTGCGTACGTCAAGCCATTCTCGAGAAACGGTATGGGCTCAGTCGGAGTCTGACCTAAAATCGCTTGGCCCTCGACTCCGCGTTGCCGCGGGCGATGCACCACGCAATGAATGTCAAGATTCGCCTTTAACCACTGAGCGACCTGGTCGCAGTCATAGAAATGTTGTGGCGCGCCGCCATCAAGCTTGATGACCGCAGTGTCGCCATAAACATCGATGACCAACCCGGGCAACCCGTCGCCTTCGCCATTGACCAACCGATAGCCAGTAGTCTTTGGTGGCAATGCTAGACGCCTGAGCTCCAGGGCGCGTAGCAATGTGGATTGAAACCAATGGCTATTCAGTTCCCAAGGCGGCGCCGTCCGACAAATTCTTAACGGAATCGGATGACGTGGATCGTAAATGCCAGAGGCTACCTTTTGGCCGTGACGGTCCAACAAGATCGCGACCGAACCGCTAGAGGCCGCCGGTCGATCAATCGCGTCCCCGTAGATCCACACATGACCGCGTTTAATGTCGCGAGTCAGATCTTTGCGCAGATGGACCACCACTGGTCCAGCAACCTTTGCCATTCGCACGCGAGCACACCGCCTGGGGAGTCGAGTTGGGAAGAGTTCACTACAGACCTATTGTAACTTGAGCGCTGCCGCCTGGTGAACCTGTGGGCAATTTCCCACCTCCAACCGCAGTGAGGTTGGCTGCACGGATCGCGCAAAACACGGGCGAACCTGCGTGCCTGGCAGTTGTGTCTCATGTAGACTAGTAATGATTCCGTTGCAAGTTGCGGCGACTGATAAGATGGCCGGTAGAGGCCGAAGGCAGTCAACAGATTTAAATTGGCAGTCTCATGAGTGGTTTGATCATAAAACAAGATCTGGTGATCCCGGATGAACAGCTGCGCTGGAGCTTCGCGCGCAGTAGTGGCCCGGGCGGCCAGAACGTGAACAAGGTCAACAGCAAAGCGACGCTGCGCTGGACACCGCCGGAGAATTTTCTGCCCGCCGCAGCCTGGAGCCGATTTCGAAAGTTAGCTGCGCGCTACTTTACGGAAGATGGCGATGTGGTGATTCCCAGCGATGAGTACCGCGATCAGCAACGAAACATCGAGCGCAGCGGTGACAAATTGCGGACTCTTCTGCTAACGGCCATCGTCCCCCCCAAGCGACGCATCGCCACCAAACCGACCAGGTCTTCGCGTCAACGTCGTCTGAACGAGAAGCGGCAAGCCAGCGAAAAGAAGCAGGGTCGTCGGCCTGGTTTCGACTAACAGCCAAATTGGCACCTCCGATCCGCGGCGTTGGAAGCACGCAAATGCCGCCATCTTTTTAAATTCGCAAGTCCTTTGCTTAAATGCACTTGCATCTCTCCCTCACCCGTCCATGACGCCGCGTGGCACAACGATTGCATTGCGTGCCCGCAACCATGGCGTGCTGCCAGATGGGCGCGGCCAGAGGGCTAAGTGCAGTCTGTGATAGACCTCGCCGTCCGTAAACCAACCGTCAACACAATATCGTGATTTCAACTTGGATGCTGTGTTTCCCGCCTCGCGTGGAAACCGCTTCCGGCTGGCTGCCCTGGGCAGCCCAGCAACACTGGGGAAAACTGGAGGAGCTTCAAACGTGGCAAAGCAAATGGTGTTTGATGACGAGGCACGGCAACCGTTGTTGGCCGGTGTCTCCAAACTGGCGCGGGCTGTCCGCAGCACGCTGGGACCTCGCGGACGCAATGCCGTCCTGGACAAGGGCTGGGGTTCGCCGAAAGTAACCAAAGACGGTGTAACCGTCGCTGAAGATATCGAACTGGACGACCCGTTTGAAAACTTGGGCGCGCAATTGGTCAAGGAAGCCGCCAGCAAGACCAATGATGTGGCTGGAGACGGTACGACCACCGCCACGGTATTGGCTGAAGCCATCTTCCGCGAAGGCCTGAAGATGATTGCCGCCGGTGCCGACCCAATGGCGCTGTCGCGCGGTATCGCCAAGGCCGTGGATGCTGTTGGTGAAGAAATCACCAAGATGTCGATCAAGATCGACGAAAAAAACAAGAAAGAAATCAAGCAAGTCGCGACCATCGCTGGCAACAACGACCCAGAAGTCGGTGAAGTCCTGGCCAATGCGTTCCTGCAAGTTGGCAAAGATGGCGTGATCACCATCGAAGAAGGTCGAAGCAGCGAAACCACGGTCGACGTCGTCGAAGGTATGCAGTTCGATCGCGGATTCCTGTCGCCGCACTTTGTGACCAATGCCGACAACGTGTCGGTCGAACTGGATGACTGCTACATCCTCCTGTTTGAAGAGAAGATCAGCACGAACAAAAAGCTGATTCCACTCCTGGAAGCGTCCAGCAAGTCCAAGAAGCCGCTGCTGATCATCGCCGAAGACATCGAAGGCGAAGCGCTGGCAACTTTGGTAGTAAATAAGATGCGCGGTATTCTGAGCGTGGCCGCCGTCAAAGCTCCTGGCTACGGTGATCGTCGCAAAGCGATCATGGGCGACATCGCAACGCTGACCGGTGGCCAGGCCATCTTCAAGGATCTGGGCATCGACCTGGAGAGCGTCAAGCTGAGCGACTTGGGTCGCGCCAAGAAGATCACGATCACCAGCGAAGAAACCATTATCGTAGGTGGTGCTGGCAAAAAGGATGCGATCCTGGGTCGCGCCGAGCAGATCCGTCGCGAAATCGACAACACCGATAGCGATTACGATCGCGAAAAGCTGCAAGAACGTCTGGCCAAGTTGGCCGGTGGCGTGGCTCAAATCAGTGTTGGCGCCGCGACCGAAACCGAAATGAAAGAGCGTAAGGCACTGCTGGACGATGCCAAGGCTGCGACGCAAGCCGCGTTGCAAGAAGGTATTGTGCCTGGCGGTGGCGTAGCCCTGATCCGCTGTGAAGATGCCCTCAAGAAGCTCAAGGTCGAAGGCGACGAGCAAATGGGCGTCAACATCATTCGCAATGTCCTCGATTATCCGTTGCGAGCCATCGCGAACAACGCCGGTGTCGATGGCGCTGTAGTCGTCAATCGCGTCCGCCAACAAAAGGTGAAGACCGAAGGATACGACGCCAACACCGACAAATACACCGACATGGTCAAGGCTGGCATTATCGATCCGGCCAAGGTCGTTCGAACCGCACTACAGAACGCAGCCAGCGTCGCCTCACTACTACTGACCACCGAGTCATTAGTAGCCGACATTCCATCCGAGGAAGAAGAAGGCGGCGGTCACGATCACCATGACCATGGCATGGGCGGTGGTGGCGGCGGAATGGATATGGGTGGCATGGG
>JADLDX010000493.1 GCA_020846515.1 Pirellulaceae bacterium | reverse complement strand
TATGTCTTTACCGGTCAAGACGGTGCGGGCACGACTTGTCGTTCTGAACTGCTATACGGAACATCCGACATCCACGTTTATTATGGCAACGGTACCGACTCAGGTACCATGGCAGCCCGAGATATCGACGGTCGATGCGTTTGTGTCCTGCATAGCTCGACAGCGACCAACCGCGCCGGACAGCCGACCATAACTGTGTCGATGGACGTGTTCATGAAGTTAGATAACTTCGGGGCAGACTTGCTGACACGCACCTTGGGACCGTTGGTTGGCAAGACGGCTGACTATAACTTCGTCGAGTCGTCCAAGTTCGTTAGCCAACTGTATGAACTTTGCCGCGACAACCCGATCGGGGCTCAACAGTTGGCTCAGCGTTTAAACCGTGTCGATCCAGCCGTTCGCAACAAGTTCTCGCAAGTAGCGGCCAAGATCGCCGCCGCCAATCCCGATGCGATCGATGCCTCGGCTTTGGCCGCCAATCCCTCGGCGGCCTACCAACCCATACCTTCGGCGACCGTGCCACCAGCAACGATGTCACCCAATACGATGTCACCCGCTGCGATGACGCCAAATGCTGTGTCGCCAAATGCTCGGTCCTCAAGTAGTCGGTCCTCAGGTACTCGCTCCCCAACGACGATGACTCCGGCCAGCGTGTCGGCTCGCCCTGCCTCGGCTGGGTTGTCGAGATCCGCTGGCGACCTGCCGAGCAGCGAAACTTCTTCGCGATCCAGCCGCGCTTCCGCCTCGATCTCCGATGGCGGTGTGATCGTACCGGTTAAGCCCACTGCCACACTCAAACGCTAAGTCGCCAAGCTTGGCTTGAGCCAGCTTTCATGGCGGAGCTGGCCATCAGCTCATGAAGTGTTTCATGGCGGCATCCTTCAGACCCTTCAGGTCTAGTTTGCCTGTACCCAGTTCCGGGATCGCCGTGACCTCGAGGAAACTATCTTCGCTCGGGATATAGAGATTGGGCAAATCCGCTTTCGACATTTGATTGAGCAGTTCGCGTTTGGACATCGGCAGCGGAGTGTGCAGCACGATCAACCGTTCACCGCGTTTGGGATCTGGCACGGCGGTCACAGCCGCTCGTAACGTGCCTTCTTCGTTGGGACCTAGTATGCGCGCGATGGTTTCTTCGATTTGAATGTGCGGCACCATTTCGCCGCCAATCTTGGAAAAGCGGCTTAGTCGTCCTGTGATCTCAATGAAGCCGTCCGGATGAACGATGCCCATATCGCCGGTGCGATACCATTGACCGTGCATGACGTCATGCGTCAAATCGGGTCGCTTGTAGTAGCCCTGCATGACGTTGGGGCCGCGAATCTCCAGCAGTCCTGTGTGACCCTCTGGCAAGGGTGAGTCATCGTCAACGGAAACGGTGCGAGCAAAGACATGTTTGATGGGGCGACCTACCGTGCCTTCTCGCAGTCCATCACCTGGTTTGGATTGTGAGCGACTGGGCGGGATGTTGACTGACACAAGCGGACTAAGTTCTGTAGTGCCATAACCTTCAACTGGTCGTGCACCAAACGTCTTTTCAAATTCTTCGGCCACTTCAATGGGCATCTTTTCGGCGCCGACGACAATGACATCCAGCGTCTTGAATTGATGCGGTTCAACGCGACGAATGTAATTGCGCAGGAATGTGGGAGTGGCCAGGAGCACGGTCGCCTTGTATTGCTCGGCCAATTTGCCGATCTGACGCGCATCCAGCGGGCTGTAGTGAAACACGACTGCGGATGGCAAGGTCATCGCGGCCCACATCGTGACGGTATAACCAAAAGAGTGAAACAGCGGCAAAATACCTAGCACGACATCGCGCTCATTCAAGCGTATCGAGGCATCGATGCCATCGACATTGCTGGCGATATTGCCATGTGTCAACACGACGCCTTTCGGGACTCCGGTTGAACCAGAGGTGAAGATGATCGTCAGTGGGTCTTCGATCTGCTTCAGATTGCCACCCAACATGCGGTGCAGGCCAGAGGCGGATCGCAGTTTGCAATTCAGAGCGGCCAAGACTTTGTCGCCCAGCGATATCTTGTCTTTGAGATCTTCCAGATAGACCACCGGACAGCCCACATCGAGTTGGACTTTTTCCATGAACTTGCGACTGGTGATCACATGCTTTAAACCGGCTGTTTCGCAGCAGACTTTCAGCTGCGCAGAGGTAACCGTGTAATTTAAGTTCACGGTGACTCGATTGCAGAAGGCCAGTGCGAAGTTAGTGGCCACGCACGCCACGCTGGGCGGCAGGAACACGCCAACATGCTGCTCATCGTGCGCAAGGACTTCGCGGAGTAAGTATCGCCGCAGCGCCAATATGCGAGTCAATAGATCTTGGCCGGTCAGTTTGGCACCGGTCGAGTCGGCGATCTTAAACGGGGAGGCTGACGATTTGAGCTGATGAATCAGCTGCTCGGTTACGAGTCGGGTTGAATTGGGAGTGGCCATCGATGTGCCTTGCGAGGAAACAACGCGGAGGTTTGAATGAGCATGATAATCATGCCAACCTCGTTGTGAAACCTGCCACTAAGGAGCCGCACCCAACGCCGTGCCACGTCCAGGGGCTGCAATCAAGGCAATGCAGCCAGTGAGTAATCATCTTCGTAAAACTGGGCGACCTCAGACGAGATGGCACCGGCCGCAGCGGCCTCTTGCAACAGCTGCTTGCCCTTAGGTAACAGCAATTTGTTTTTAGGGCCGAGCATAATGTAGGCGCCCTTGCTGGCCATGGTCTTGGCATGAGCCACATCCATGTTCAAATCGATTAGCGCGCTGCCAATGGCCACCGGAATTTCGGCTAGCGGGTAGGCATGCTGACGTCCAGACACACGCACCGCTAGCCGCGTGTCATCGCCTTCGATAAACACCGCCTCGGTGCTGCCACCTACCTTGAACGACTCGGCCGAGTCCAGTCCCTGAATGGCGCCGACGATTGCGTCCCGCGCGGTTTTAACCAGGCCAGCGACTTCCAGCAGACGCCCATGTTGCGTTCTTTGCAAGTTCGTCTTGGCGGTCGCCTGCAATTCGGCCAGTCGAGTTTCCGCTTCGCCAATATCGAGTTTGCCGAGCGAATCCCGTACGGCCACCATGCCGGCTTGCCACTTTTGCTTGTCTTGGTTGGTTAGCCGAGCGTCTTCGGCCGGCGCGTTGGCCTGCGGTGCTGGAGTCGGCGGCGCTGTTGTGGGCGGCGTCATGGGCGCTGGGCTCTGGGGCGCGGTGGCTGGTTCGGTAGGCGTCGTTGGGACTGGAGCCGTAGGGACTGGAGCCGGCGAGTTCGGCATGGTTTCTGGCATCGCATTCGGCAAAGGGCTGGGCATTGGGCCAGGCATCGTATTAGGTATCGTGTTTGGCATCGCGTTCGGCATGGCTGACCCGCTATCGGTTGCGTCGAGCGGTACGGCTTGTATCTGAAGCGGCGCGATGCCTTCGCCAGGTTGTAACAAGCCACCAAAGCCGCTGTCGTTCGGCTTGGTTGCGGTCTGAGCTGGTTGATCGGCAGGCGGCTGAGCGAGTTGAGCGGTTGTTGTCGTCGGTCGGTTGCCAGTGGTTTGAGCCACGGTTGGTCGTTGGCCACGCGAACCGTTCATCAAAAACATGGCCAGTAAACCGAGGGCGATCAGGCCGCCGACCAAGGATGCGCCGCCGATAACGAGCGAGCGCTGTTGTTTCTGCCGCATGCGTTTGGCCAGATTGCTCACCGAGGCTGACGGGCTGGCCACCCTGCCCACGACAGGGCTGCTGGGGCCGGACAGCGAAATGCCCTGGGCACCACTGGCCGAGCTCTCATCAGTGACATGACTGCCATAGACTTCACTACCAGAGACACCGTTGCCCGATACATCGGCCTCGCTACTGAGCGCGGTCACAGTCGCGGCAGTTATCGCACTGGCTGTGTTGATGTTGTTGGCTGTGTTGAAGGCGTTGGTGACAGGTGCGGCAGTGGGCATGGGCTCACCGCCAAGCAGCGCGATCAATCGCTGAAGGTCGGCGGCGGCCGCGAGCGGGTCACGTACTTCACTGCTGCGCAGATAACTGCTCATATCGAACGGCGCATGCGGATCGCCATCGGGCAACAGTGGATCGAGCAGACTGGTGTCCCAATACAGCTGTGCCTCTGAGGTTGGTGCCACGCTTGAGCTGACCACCTGCGCCTTGTCCACTGACACTTTATTTGGCGTTTTACTTGACGCAGCAGGTTGTGCCGCCACTTGCTGTGTCACTACTTGCTGTGTCACTACATGCGATTCGGTGGTGTCACTTCCACTAGCCGGTTTGGTTCCGTAGACGGAGCTCCATTGGCGATCGTAGCTGACTTTGCGAGTTGGATCGAGCAAATATTTTTGCCCCAGCGCGAGCACTTTTTGCAATCGAACCTGTTCGTCGCTTGGGACGGATTGGGCGGTCCGCTGCTTCAAAGACTCGAGTTTCGCCTGCACGCGTTTTAACGCAGTCACGATTGGCTGGCTGTCGGCTTCCAGTGGCTTAAGGCCTAGCAGCTGATAAAGATTTGGTAAGCGTTGGGACATATCGCTCATGACTAGTCGCCCAAGTGGGGGTAATTGCTGGTGAATCGAACTTATCGACTGGCTATACGCCCGGTTGACACGCACATCAATTGTACCAGCCGTAGGGTCTACAGCGCTCGAGAAGCTTCCGAAAAACCTGTGAAGTCGCGAGGGGATGTGTCTGTTTTGACCTAAGGTTGCAGTGGAACCCATTTGCCGAAATCAACTATATCGAGCGCTCGACGCAGTGTCTGGTCAACCATGAATCGTACGCACCGATCCCATCCAAGTTCGAGCTGTGCTCCAGTTCGTCGCGGCGTGGCGGCCGTAGAGTTGGCGGTGTGCTTGCCGCTGATGGTCATTTTTACGTTTACTTCGATCGAATTGTGTTCGGCCATCTACTTGCGTCAATCCTTGTCCATTGCGGCCTATGAGGGCGTGCGAGTGGCGTGTCATCCGCAGGGCGGGACCAGCGATGCCAGCGAGGCGGCTGGACGAATACTGACCGAACGCCGCATTCATGGTGGCGTCGTTACGTTAACTCCCAGCGATATTGATTCAGTAACCAAAGGCAGCACGATACGCGTCAGCGTAACGGCTCCAGCCGCGGCGAATTCGTTATTGCAATTTGGACTATTCGGCAGCACGCAGCTCACGGCCGACTGCTCGATGCACAAAGAGTAACCTAGGCGAATGAGAAACTCGATGTCCGACGTCATCAAACCACGCTACACCTATCTGCGATCGGTTCGTCAAACGAGCGTCTTCGCAGCGCGTCCGCATTCGCGCCGCGGATCGATGATTCCCATTATGGCCGTATCGATCATCGTGCTGATCGTGGCAGCCGCATTTTCGGTCGACACTGCCTATATCCAGTTGTCACGCACTGAAATGCGAAACGCGGTTGATGCGGCGGCTCGCGGAGCAGGACGGGTGCTGGCCAGCGGAGGCTCGGATTGGTTGGCCCGACAGACCGCCAAGGATGTAGCCCTGCTCAACAGAGTTGCTGGCAGTCCCTTGCGACTGTCGGATGCTGATATTGTTCAAGGCGCTGCGCAGCGCCAGTTCAACGGAGTGTATAGCTTCACCGCTGGGGGCTGGCCCAGCAACGCGTTTCAGATCGTGGGTCGACGTACCAGTGGTTCCCTGGGTGGACAAATCAATTCGATCTTCGGTGGCATGCTGGGCGTGTCCAATTACAACGCACAGCAATCCGCCACGGTCGTGCGTGGAGATCGCGACGTGATGCTGGTGCTTGATGTCAGCGGTTCGATGATGTTGCGCTTGGACGTGGATATGACATATCCAAGCTTCCGCGATGGCACCACGCCGCCGGATCCCTGGCTCAGTCGCTGGGGCGTGTTGGTTCAGTCCCTCGATACACTCTTGAATACGCTCAACACGACGGCCCCTACGGAGAAAGTTGGCTTGATAACCTTCAGTGATGCAGGTACCTATCACTTGCCCCTGAGTACCAACTACTCCAACATTTACGGCAGTGTCAACAGTATCAGTAATGCACCATTGGTCGGCTGGACCAACATGGGTGAAGGTATGCAGAGCGGCCGCACCCAGCTGATTAAC
>JADLDX010000492.1 GCA_020846515.1 Pirellulaceae bacterium | reverse complement strand
TGCCGAGCGTAGACCTTCACGTAGGCCGCTTCGACCGGCAATCGATTGGTAGCACTTCGAACCTGGACGCGACCATAGGGTTCGATCACCGTCACCGCCAGCGTGTTGGCCGTCAGCACGCTCGAGCGTGAAATGCCCTTGGCAGTGACTTCGATCAACACATTCCGGTTGCGAACCTCTTCGGGCAATTCCAGTCTGCGTCTGGCCCCGACCCCACCAGCCAACTTCAACGTATCGGAATGGTTGGGCCGAATGGCTGGCAAACGGTTGTCGCTCTGCGTTACGAACGGACTGCGGCTGAATATCAGTTCGATGTCCATCAAGTAATAGTTCACCCGCACTTCATCCAGATTGCGATACTCAATCGTGGCCACGCCGTCTGCGACGGTCAGGTCCAGAGCTGGACTCTCGGCGGCTTGGCGACTTTGTTGGGCTTCGCGACGATCCGTCAAGATTCGATCGTCGCGTTCCACACCGCTATCGAGCGAAGTCGTGGATGCTATCTCTTGGCCAGCCAACAATGCATCGCGTTGACGCACCTGCTGGCTGATCTCGCTGAACAACTCGCGCCAGCGTGGCACTGGGTAGGCCGAGTATCGCTCAGCGATCTGAGCGGCACGTTCGTATTTGCCACGATAGAAATCCAGATACGCATCAAAGTAATCGTATTGCAGGCGCGTGGCCAGTTGATCCACTTTCACCTGATCAAACCAGGTAATGGCTTCTTCGATACGATTCTGTATCAACGCGTAATAGCACAGCTCCATGCGCTGATCATCGGTAACACCAGGCTGATGCGCGATTAGGTTCAGAAGTCGCGAATACTGCGTAAACAGTTTATCATTCAAGACCACGCGTTTAGCACCCAATTGATGAATGCGGGCCACCACCAACGGCTTGTAGTCGAGGTGTTCATGGCTCATCTGTTCGCGAGGATCAATCGTCAGTAGCGTCGAACGCATCGCAGGTCCAAGCAAAACATAAAAGTCAACGCGATGATGTAAGAGCTGAGAGATGTTACCGGTATCTTTGTGTCGCAAGGCATAGGCCCACAACACTGGATCGTAACGCCCGCTGGTTGTAAGCAACTTCAGGACTTCTGCATAAAATGCTCGGTCTTGCATCCGAAAAGCGATGCGACGCAGATCCAAACGCTGCAGATTGGCTTTGGTCAAATAGGTCAGGACTTGTTCGTTGCTACCCCAATCGGCGACATAACTCCAAGTAGTTTCATCTACCGTTTCTGGCTCGGCCAAGACGCGGAGCTGCGTCGAAGCGGTGTTCGCCAGGTGCTTCCCATCGCTGCTGACCTGACTGCCGTAATGATTAAACTGGCCAGCGGCTGGAAAGTAGAAGGAGTATTGGACTTGCATTGTACGGTAGGGATGCAGTTCCACCGGTGTGGAACTCGTGACTCGACTGGCAGACAGGGGCATGGCACCCTCGGGCAACTGGCACAGGACAGAGACTTGCTGGTTCGCGCTGGAGGGATTGGTGACGACCACGCTGGCGCGATAGGGCACACCGATCAGTAGTGCTTGATCTTGCAATGGTCGATTGTCCTTTTCATCCGTGTCTGGTTCGGCCAGATAAATTTCTTGGCCCACCAGAATGGATGACGCGCCTTCACTCTTATTAGCCGGTTCGATGCTTTGTATATAAGCAATCGCCGGTTGTTTGGTAGTTACCACCAGTCGATCGTTTTCGACATTGATCTCTGCCGGTTCACTTTGCCAAGGCAAGTCGATAGTCGCCAAGGCCAAGAGCGCTTCGTTTAGGCTACTGACCGGCAGATCGATGTTCTCCGACAGGAATGGCGACTGGTTTCCGCTTCGCAAAAACTCTTGCCAGAAGGAATTGGGCGGGACTAAATCGAGAGATTGATGGTCCAAGCGAACGCGATAGTACTGCGTCTCTGCCCACTCACGCGTTTGATCGAGAGTTTGGAACAGTCGGCCACGACGTTGCGGCTCGCCGCCACGACTGAGGCGTTCCGATCTAAAGAACGCATCCGCAGCTTCCGGACGCGATTCTCCTTCGGCTCGTGAACGCTCGGCGAACTGACCAATGGTCGCCCCATCAAACGCCATGTCAGCGCCCATGGCTAATTCCGAGAGCCTCGCTTGGCGTTTATCTCTTTCCAACTGGTAGCGATCTCTATCCAACGCAGATCCGTGGAGCGCCCTTTCAAATCGCTGGCTGCGGGACATTGGGTCGAGTGGATTGGCCGCCAGATAGTCATCCAACCAGCGCTGCGTACCGCTGGCCAAATCGTTCAATCGCTGGGCAAGCAAACTACGTTCCAGCGTGTTGAGCCGCTGTGTACGCCATAACGCTCGGTAGGCTTCCAATGGTTTATCAATCAACCATAAATCGACAAGCTGTTTATCCAGCTTTTGGCTAATCAGCGGCGCGACCACCGCATCAAAGAACGGGCGATCCTTCCGATACAAAAAGTAGTCCAGCTCATGGCAGGACATCTCGCTATAGCGCGCACGCTTTTCTTCGTCGCTCAATTCTGGCCATTGAGTCACAAATCGAAACTTCTCCCACTCCGGATTGGCGAGCAGAGTACCGTATAATCGATACACATCCGCCAGGGTGGTGAAGACTTGCAATCGGCTGGTGCGTGCATCGCCCACAGCCACCTTTTCACCCGCTTTGAGTCGGCGAACCGTTTGCCGCTCAGCCAAATGACTTTGCGCATCGAAGGCGGACTTTAACCGCAGATCGCGTTTTTGCAGCGGCGTCGCGGGCAGGAATAGGGTGCGTGAATCGCTGGTGGTTGGATGTACCGCTAACACAGTCACACTCGAGTAGCCTTCCAGTTGAGTGCGCGGCACGACCAGATCGCCCGTTTCGCTGACTTTCAAATTCGCAGCCAAAAGCGTGCCACGCACCAAGAAGTCATAGCTGACCGAATCGGGTTCGTCTGCGCTCGCCCGCTCCGCGCGAGCCGCCCCGGGAGCTGGCGCGGCCATTTTTGGATCGGCGAGCGAGGGTACCGCGCTACCAGCCGCCGCTTCTTTCGATTGATTTTCCGTCATCGAAATCTCCCACGGATGAATCAGCAGACTTGGCTGAGCCAACAGATTGCCCGGATACTTCGTGGCTTGCTGGCGCTGAAGGATATAGCTGAACTCTTCATCCAGTTGCAGCGAGTCGATGTAAAAACTACTTGCCCGTCTTCGCGGTGACTCCATCAGCGATGGATGCTGTAGAGTCGACTGCTCAAAGGGCGAGAAGTCAGGCACTAATGGATGCGCGATCACATGCACACGCGTGTACTTGTCGGCCCCTTGCAGTTTGATGCGAATTTCTTTTTCAGCTACGACGGCTGCCTCAATGGCCAGCGGCTGTCGCTGAGCCACTTCCAAAGCACGCGTTGCACCGATCAGGTAATTCTCCGATTCGCTCAACGTCGCCACGACAGCGATACTGGTGATCGAGCCCGAAAGATAGTCGTGCAAGTGATAATTCCCCGCGTCCAGTGGACTGACGCGCAGCGCACCCTGCTCAATCTTCAAGCTCTTATTCACTTCGCGAACGTTGACGCCGCGTTTAATCTCTATCAAGCTGAAATCGGTTAACTCAGCCCTCTCGGCTCCTAATGGCAATACCAGAGTAGCCTTGGTCGATTGGTGGACGACCGTTGGCCACATTTTGTGGGCACGTTTCAGCGAAAGCGTAGCGGCTTGAACCCCGTCAGCGCGAGCCCGAATCGATGAGATTCTCGGCAGTTGTCCCAGCTCTATCTGGCCGTTGGCATCGGTGGCCAAGGTCTCCGCTGTCGTGGTCACAATATCCAAGGCCGTGAAAGAGAGCTTGACGGGACGTTTGGGCAGCGGTTCACCGTTTCTGCCCAGCACCAGCAAGCGGTACCCCTGGTCAGACGGCTGCAAATAGAAACTGCCAATAGTATTCGTGCGCAAGTTTTCATTGCAGTCGATTGTCTCAGTGGCACTGACATCCTGGCGTTCATCGCGACTCTGGTTGTAGACGCGTCCGCTCAAAGTGAACTGAAGGCTCGTCATTCGCTGCGGAACCAAAAACCGATGTACCAGTTCGCCACTATCGGTCAGCTTCAGTTCGCCCGTACTTTGCGTGGATGAAATGCGGTCTAGATCCCTCGCGACAATGGTCAACTGTGGCTTTTCCAATAACTCGAGAGAGGTTGGACGATCCAAGCAATCGAGTTGAGCCCGCACCAAGACGCTGGAGGTGGTACCCGCTACCAAGGCCTGGCGGTCGATTATGAATTTGGCTTGTAAACGATAGCTTTCACGCTGATGAATCAGCAAATCCTGCGCGGCGAAGTCACCATCGACCAGCAATACATTTTGGGTGATGGTCTGTTCGCCATAGGGAATCACGATACGGCCTTCGGAATCGCCTTCGAATGATCGATCACCGATCTCGGCATGTGCCGTTTTCACCAATTGGCCACGCTCGTCGTAGACTTGCAGGACATGCCCTGAATCACTCAACTGCTGGACGCTCGACAACCCGCCTTTTTGAATGAGCGCTCGTGAACGCTGGCCACCACCTAACAGATCCACGACCCAGACACCGCGCCCGGCCAGTTCGGGCAATGAGATGGTTTCGCCATGCCGACGATCGGCTGGTTGTGAATACTCGAACTGGCGCTGCGCATTGGCGACCAAGCCGTCCAGGTCGATATCCGTGGCTAACGGTTTGTTGAACGTGCGAAAGTAATTGCGTGGATTAACTTCATAGATCTTCACCAACAACTGCGGCACATTTTTCAGTTCAATGGACAGCTCGACTGTATCCTCGGCGGCGAATTTAACTTGATTGCGCGGACCAAATCGAAGCTCGATTCGTTCGCGCAGTTCTTTCTGCTGGGCCGGATTCAGCTTGGCATACCAAGTGGCTGCATCTTTATCGCCAGAGAGAATTTTTGTTTCGGCCAAAATTTGATCGAGATAATCGCGATTGAGCACTCTCGCAAAATCAGCCATTTTGCTATCGGCTTGAAAGAAATGCTCCAGATAACGACGCACCAGGGCCACGTCATCGCCCACCGGTGGCACGATGACTTGCGGGTTCATGACGTAGTTCAAATCTGCCAGCATGACGGGTTGGTTCTGCAAGCGTTCCATAGCGTAGTAGGGTGCTTGTCGCGGCAGCGCCAGGTACTCCACGAACAAAGCCCGATCCATTTTGCCTTCTCGCAAATTCAGCCGCAGCAAATTGCCTAGCACGAGCGCTTTGATACTGTTTTGCGAGGCTGGTAGACGGCGCACAAAATTGAGCATGCGTTCCAAGTACAGTCGCTGCTCGCGCGCGTCGTCCGCGTCGACGTGATCCGGTGGTGCCAAGCGCGAGAGGTACGTCCGAATAAATGGCTCATGACCAATTAAGTTGGTACGTAGCTTCAGTAATTCGTCCAGTTGTTCCAGGGTTAATAGCTGATGAATGTTTGCCCAACCAAAACCGGCCGAATCTTGTAACGCCAGCTCTTCCGCGATCCGTTTGACCAGTCCATCTATGTCGGCGCGATTCAGTCGTTGCAGCCAGGCTCGCAGTTGATCCGGTGCCATGCGACGATCAACCAGCTTCGGCAGGGTGGTCCGTGCAATCTGGCCGAAACTGGGATCGCGAGCCAAGGCGGCTTGGATCAATTTGTCGGGAGCCAAACGCTCGGGTGCCAAACGACTGGCCAGCGTAGCCGCGCGGTCGCGACTGGGCGGCGCGTGGTCCAATTGAACGCCCAACTTGTCTCGCAAGTAATCGATGGTAGCACTGGGCGCCCCATCGTAGCTCAACACCATCTGCCGCGCTCGCATCCGCAAGACGTCCGCAGTTTCGCCAAACTTGGTCTGCCACTGCTCCAAAATGGCCTGGGCCTGCGCTAATTGCTGCTCATTCTGATGGTGCAAGCAGTGATAATAAAAGTAGTCTTCCGTTCCTGGGATCAACTCTTTTAAAGCTTCGCGTCGATCGCTGGATGTGGCAAATTTTTCGATAAACCCAACTTCTTGTTGTGCGCGCACCACAGACCCTCCTGAAGACGAAAGAGCGAAACCATACACCGCGACTACGATTAGATGCATTGCACGCATAACACACCACCTGCCCTTAATGAGCTGAATTTGTGGGAAAAGTTATAACCGGGCAATGGCTAGACGCGCAAAAGGTGCGACCAGTTCCCAGATGCTCAACCATACTTCAGAATTAGTGTCTGCGGTGTTCAACCCATTTGGCACTTTACCCATGGAAAACGCCAGCTAAATGTGCCATTTACCTATAACATTGTGGCTCAAGTGCTCGTCGCCGTTGCCTCCAACCAAGCCTGACAAAGGTCGCGTTCTGTGAAAACCGTTATAATCACCCTGCTGTCCATGGGATTTCTACTAGCGACTTGTGCCTGCGGTCAAAAGCCCGCACCCGGTACCATCTATCTCAATTCCGACAAAGTTACCGAAAGCAGCGGACTGGCTCGCTCGCGCCGCTTGGAGCGACTCCTGTGGACTCATAACGACTCGGGCGACAAACCCCAACTCTTCGCCTTCGATGCGGATGGTCGCTTGCATGCCACGCTGGAGGTCAAACGTGCGGACGCCGTCGATTGGGAAGACATGTGCAGTTTCACGCACGCCGAAAAGCCATTCCTGGCGGTCGCAGATGTAGGTGACAATGGTCACTCGCGAAAACATGTCACGATCTATGGCCTGGAGGAACCCACCGTCGAATTCATCCCAGTCGCAGGCAATGGCGATGGAAATGGTGATGGTAAAGCAACCAAACCAGCTCGGCTGTCTGCGAAAACGGAATTTGAAATCAAAGTTACTTATCCCCACGGACCAATCAACTGCGAAGCCATCGCCTATGATCCATGGCGTCAACAATTCATCCTGGCCAGCAAGGAACAACTCCGCTCGCAATTGTTCGCCATTAGCTTTGATGCTCAAGGCGGAAAGCAAGAGGTTCGTGCCCAGTTGATCGGCTCCTTCCCCGTACCTACGGTCACAGGGGCTTCGATCTCCGATGATGGTCATCTGCTGGCGCTGGGCACCTATGGGCCAAGCTGCTTGTTGCGGAGAACCTCGGCCAAGACGCCTGGCAGCAGCACTCCCTGGCAATCAGCCAACGGCGACGAACTGGAATTGCTACCTGCCCCGCTGCGCGGACAAGGCGAATCAATTTGCTTCAACAAAGATGCCACCAAACTATTGATGACCAGCGAAGGACGGCCTATGCCTCTGTTGGTCAGTCCGATTCCCAGTGTTCAACCCGTACCGACTCAACCTTAGGATTTGTTGGTTGGACAGCGCCATTTGGCAGGATAGGCCGCTTGCGTCTTGTTTGTCTTGTCCGCGATTTTTACATAAACACCGCTGCCAAGCGGTGGATTTCGCCTCCAACCGAGTCCACCGTCTGGCGACGGTGGCTACCGTCCCTTTGACCGCACAGCCTATGCACTACAGCTCAAAACTTTTGACGGTCGCCGGATTTTTGGCTTTCTTTGCATTTGGCTTTATCGACAACTTGAAAGGGCCCGTACTGCCGGAGATGGTGCGCGATGGCCAGTTCAACTACGCGCAAGCCGGCACGATTGTCATGGCGGGCTACATCGGCTTTATCATCTCTACGCTGACCACCGGCATCCTGGCCGACTGGTTGAGCAGTCGAACAGTGCTCTGGTTGGCTGGACTGTTTTTGGGACTGGGCACGTTAGGCATGGGACTGGGTCATACCTATTGGGTCTTCGTGCTCTGCATGGGCGTAACAGGTTTGGGACTGGGCGCCATTGAGCTGGGCGCCAATGCCTTAATGGTTCAATTGCACAGTGCTCGACGAGGTCGCTATCTGAATCTGCTCTCGGTCTTTCACGGTTGCGGATCGTTGACCGTGCCCTTATTGGCAGCCTGGCTGATTGGTTTGCATTGGGACTGGCAAACGATCTATGGCGCCTGCATCCTTTTTGCCGCGCCGCTACTGATCTTGTTTGTGCCCGTGAAAGGCCCGCGAGCCAGCCCATCGACCGTAGACCCTGTGCACACCCAGCCCCAAGTTCGCACCGACGCGCCAGCCACGCCCCAAGATTCTGCCCATGCTTCAGCCCATACTCCTTCCGAAACCATTTCGCCCTTAGAGTTATGGCGCGTCGGCTTTACGCCTACGATGTTGGCTTATTACCTGTTGATCGCTGCTTACGTCGCTGTGGAACTGAGCACCGCCACTTGGATGATGGAGTATCTGCAACAGGACCACAAAATGTCGGTCGAAGTGAGCAGTCGTTTTCTATCGGCCTTTTTTGTGCTGCTGATGTTGGGCCGTCTGTTGGGCGCGATGATCGTCGA
>JADLDX010000491.1 GCA_020846515.1 Pirellulaceae bacterium | reverse complement strand
CTCTAGAGCTGCGCGACCCAAGTCTGGATAATTCACTAGCCGCCGCTTGGGGTGTAAGCCTCGGTAATCCCACGCCAGCGGCGGCCAATTCCATTTTGGGACAAGATGAACCGGCACCCATCACCGATATCATCGTCACACCTGGTACCGTGTTGCCAGGACAAGCGTTTAACGTTACGGCCACCATCTCTGGCGCGACGACAGCCACTTTGATTTACAAAGTCGGCTTTAGTGGAGCCGAACAATCTGTGCTCATGACCAATGTTGGCAACATCTGGACTGCGGAGGTACCAGGGCAAGAAGTAGGCCAACTGGTGCGTTATCGTATCGAATCGGATGTCGCCGTCGCCCCGTTCAATGATTCCATCAACTACTTCGGACTCGTCGTAGCGCCAACCAATATTGTCGACAACGCGTTGCCCGTCGTTCAGTTTTGGGTCGATGAAGCGCAATTCTTGGAATTGACGACAACCGATCTAGCGCTCACCAATACCAAGATCCCTGCCGTATTGGCCTTTAACAACCAGGTCTTTGATAACGCTACAGTTCGCGTTCGCGGTGGTGATTTCTCCCGAGCCAACTATCCGAAGAAGAGCCTAAAATTCGAGCTACCTAGTGGTTATGGCATCGATATCGGAGGCGAAGGAAGTTATCTGATCGACGAGTTCGGAATGAATGCAGACTTCGGTGACTGGTCAGTCGTCACGCCCGATTTATCGTGGGATGTGTTCAACGCTGAAACGGATTCGTTTACCAGCTCGTTCTTCATGCATGTGCAACGAAATAGCAACTTCCACGGAATCTTCCGCTTCCAGGAACTGTACGACGGGGCGTGGCGCGAAGCCAACGGTTTCAATGGTGAAGATGAATTTTTCCAAGCAGAAGGCAACGGATTCGGATTCGACCCAGGCTTTGACAAAGAAGCACCCGATGATGGTGATCTGTCATCGATACTGCCGCTGAACGAGGTACTGCAGTCGCCGCCCTCGGCTACAAAAACCGCGTATCTCTACCGCAATATTGATATCCCCAACATGATCAACCACATGGCCCTCTCATCGCTCATGCGTCACCACGACCAGAGCGGTCAGAATTTCTACATGTGGCTGGATTCGGATACTCAAGTTTGGTCGATCGTCGAATGGGACTTGGATCGAACATGGGTCATCAACGAAGACAACCCCGACGGCTTTACGACTCCCACGCCTATAAACTCCGAACTGCTCAACGCCATTTGGGAAGTGCCCGAGTTCCGCGATATGTATTGGCGTCGCATGCAAACTTTGGTCGACAAGTATCTCTCGGATGATCAGTTGATCGTCCGACATGAAGAACTGCTGCAAGAAATTGGGGCTACCAATTCGACACTGGAGTTTGCGAAATGGAATCGCAATGACGTCTATGCCAATCGCTTCTGGCAAGTCGAATTCAATGAAGCCATTCAGTTGCGTCGCGATGCTTACGCAGCAGAAGCTCGCATGCCGGGCACCGCCTCTGGGAACTTTAACATTGTCATCAACGAGTTGCATTACAACCCGCTGGACGGGGATGCCGAGTTCGTGGAGCTTTACAACAATTCAAACGAATCGGTCGATCTATCTGGATGGACCATCGATGCGGTGGGCTTGAAGGTCGCTTTTGGCACTGTCATTCTGCCCGGTCAATCGCTGGTCTTTACGGATAACTTGATTCGATTCAAGTCGCAATATGCAGGTAACGTGCTGGTCGGTGGTCAGTATTCAGGCGGACTGAACGGTGGCGGAGAATCCGTTCGTTTGTTGGATAGCGCCGGCAATGTGATGGATGAGGTCGTGTACTCAGACAGAGGCGAGTGGCCCACGGCGCCTGATGGAACCGGTTTCACTTTAGCGCTGGTCAATCCAAGCTTGGACAACAGCCTGGCTTCCAGTTGGGCAGCCAGCCTACAAACCAATGGCTCGCCCGGACGCCCCAACGACGTGATCATTGAACCCAATACCATCAAGATCTTTGCTGCCGGGCAAACCGGTAACGAAGTTGTCAGTCTTGAAATAGCTGGTCAAAACGTGGCCACCTATCTGTTATCCAATTTTGGTGGCCAGGCCAATGACTTGGCGAATCGCAACTTCGTTGAACTGATCTATGTTTCCCCAACGCCCGTTAACTTGAGCGATGTGCGGATCAACTTCATTAATGATACGTTTGACCAAGCTACCAATACCGATTACAACGTGGCCATTGATCGCCTCGAAATCGACCTTTTAGTTTACGAGACAGAAGCCGCTAACGTTTATTCCACGGGTACCTACCTGAGCGAAGATGGACTGGTGCCTGGCTTCCGTCGTAGTGAAATCCTACATGCCAACGGATTCTTCCAGTACGGCGTCCCGAACACCAATCGCGCCCCAGTTGCCAGTGCGGATGTGGTGACCACAGGCGTTGGTCAAGCGATAGCCATCAACGTTCTCAGCAATGACCGCGATCTGGACCCCGGCGATACGATCTCGATCGATAGTTTCACGCAGGCAGCTAACGGTGCCGTTGCCCTCGTGGGCAATACGTTAGTCTACACTCCCAATTCAGGTTTCGTCGGAAGCGATCTGTTTAGCTACACGATCGTGGATGCCAGCGGAGCAACCGCGACCGCTTCCGTCTCGATAACCGTCGACCCCGCCGTCACCAATGTCGTCAAGATCTTTGCTGCCGGGGCGACGGGCAATGAAATCATAACACTTGAGCTTTCCGGTCAAGTAGTCGGCACCTATCGGTTGACTGACTTCGGCGGCCAAGCCGGTGATCTGGACAGTCGCAACTTTGTCGCCCTGACCTATGCTTCACCGACGCCGGTGAACATCGGCGACGTGCGAATCAATTTCACCAATGATGTATACGACACGGTCAACGGAATCGACTACAACGTAGCCATCGATCGTATCGAGATAGGTACGCTGGTCTATCAGACAGAAGCTGCCGATGTGTTTTCGACCGGCACATGGCTGGCTGCCGATGGTATCGTGCCCGGGTTCCGAGCTAGCGAGGTACTCCACACCAACGGTTACTTCCAGTACGGCGTAGTGGATACGAATGAAGCCCCAATCGCTACGGCGGATTCTACCAGCACGAGCGCTGGTCTATCGGTAACGATCAACGTTTTGGCTAACGACAGTGACCCCGATCTTGGAGATTCCATTTCGATCGATAATTTTACACAAGCGGCCAATGGTCGCGTGGACCTGGCAGGCACTGCCTTGGTGTACACACCTAATGCCGGCTTTGCTGGTACCGATCTCTTTAGCTATACCATTTCCGACTCGATAGGCGCATTGGCAACCGCTACGGTCGAGGTAACCGTCACTGCACCTCCGCCTGTCATAGCGACCGGCAATATCGTGCGGCTATTGAATGCGGCTGATAATGCGTGGCTGCGCGGCAACTCAAACTCAGCCCAAACGACTACCGTCAACGATACACGCACCCATTGGCAGTTGATATCGGCTGGTAGCGACAGCTATCGCCTCCGCAATGTTCAAAGCGGTTTGTATTTGGATGGAGACTTGTTGTCGGTTGACTTGAATTCATCTGCCACCGCCACGGGAACCGAATGGCGATTTGTGCCTGCAGCCAACGGCGGCTACTACTTGTTCAATGTGGCCTACAATCGCTATCTCGATTCCAATGGTCGCAACGCCAGCGTCGCCTGGGACCCAGGCACTCTAGAGACCGACGACATCTGGAACGTAACTTTGGTGTAAAAAGTTTCCTGACATGAAAACTTTCTTGGCCGGCGGTGCCATCTGTGACCGCTCGAGCCATAGCCTTGGATGGTTAGCCAGTTGCCAGGCTTTCGGCGGGCGATTGGTTGCCATCGCTCGCCTGGGTAGGCACTCCCAAGCAGCAATACACGGCGCGGCACTCCACTGGGCCAGCCTCCACTGGGCAGCACTCTACAGGGCAGCCTTGTGGTAAAATAAGGGGACTCACAATTCCCAACCCTACCAGCTAGTAGACATTATGTGCCGCTCACACGTTTGGGCTTTATGCCTGGCTTGGTGCTTGTTGATCGCCTCAGGTCGTTGGTCTCAACAACTCAGCGCCGCCGATCCGAAGTTGCCGGATCGAGTCCAGTTCAACCGCGATATCCGGCCAATCCTGTCGGATAATTGCTTCGCGTGCCACGGCCCGGACGCTCGGCATCGCCAAGCCGAATTGCGTTTGGATATTCGCGAAGAAGCGATTGCCAAACAAGCAATTAAAGCCGGAGACTTAAAAGGTAGTCTGCTGGTCCAACGCATGCGCTCCAGCGATCCGGACCTGCGTATGCCTCCAGCCGACTCGCATAAGAAACTGACCGATCACCAGCAGAGTTTATTGGCGCGATGGATCGAACAAGGTGCCGAGTACCAGCGGCACTGGGCTTATGAACCGCCGGTGAAAGCGAAGATCCCGGCAGGCGAGAACCCCATCGATTATCTGGTTGGTCGCCAACTCGCCGAGCAATCGCTGCATTTTTCACCGGAGGCTGATCGGCGCACGTTGATTCGGCGATTGTCATTCGACCTGAAAGGGTTGCCACCCACGCCCGCTGAAGTACAACACTTTGTCCAAGATCCGTCCAAGGATGCCTATAACAAATTGGTCGATCGGTTGCTCGCCAGTGAGCACTATGGCGAACGTATGGCGCTGGGATGGTTGGACGTTGTACGTTATGCAGACAGCTGTGGCTATCATAGTGACAATCCACGCAACGTCTGGCCATACCGCGATTGGGTCGTGGATAGTTTTAATGACAACAAGCGTTTCGATCGTTTTACGCTTGAACAAATTGCTGGCGATCTTCTACCAGATGCCGACCAGGAGTCGCGAGTTGGTTCGGCATTCAATCGCTTGCTCTTGTCAACCGAAGAGGGCGGGGCACAGCCCAAGGACTACGAAGCGCGCATGCTGACCGATCGTGTTCGCGCCATTGGTACTGCCTGGCTGGGGCAAACCACAGGCTGTGCACAATGTCACGATCATAAGTTCGACCCGTTCACCACTCGCGATTTTTATGCGCTCGGCGCTTTCTTTGCCGATATCAAAGAACCGGTCATCGGTCGGCGCGAAGATGGTCTGCCACTCTGCCCACCCGAGGATCGCGAAAGATTGGCGGCGTTAGAAGCTGAGGCGGCTGCCGCCAGGCAAGCTGTTGAGGCCAACAAAGACGATCAAGAAGCTAGTCAGCGATTGCGGAAGGCCGCCGATGAAATAAAACAGCTGTCCAGTTCGTGGCCACGTTGCCTGGTCAGTGAAAGCACACCGAAAAAGCGACTGGTTCGCATCCTGCCCCGCGGCAATTGGATGGACGAAAGCGGCGAGGAGGTGCAACCAGCGTTTCCTGGCTATTTGCCACAACCAAACCTGGACGGTCGCACGCCCACTCGTCTGGATCTGGCTCAGTGGCTGGTCTCGCGCGACAATCCATTGACTGCGCGTACGGTGATGAATCGCCTGTGGAAACAATTCTTCGG
>JADLDX010000490.1 GCA_020846515.1 Pirellulaceae bacterium | reverse complement strand
TCAAGCGCCTTGGGCGACGGAGTCGTATACTTGGTATACGCCTGTTTTCTCACATCATCCTGTCTACTTTGAGCAGCCCAATTTAGAACGCTACGGCATCGGCACTTATCGCGTGTTGCAACCGGCTGCTTCATCCGCACACTTCTTTTCCTCCATTGCCCTGCTGCCTTACAAGGCCTTGACGCAGCATCCATGTGAACGCGTCTATACGTTGGGCTACGACCGACCTGGTAACTGTGCGGCCTATCAAGGACGACCCTGGTTGGGCCAATCTTCCCTCGGCGAAGTCTTTAAGGTCTGGAACCCGTACTCAGGTTACTGAGGCGTCCTGCTGCTGTCTCTGCTGCTGCCTCTGCTGTTGCGTAGCAGCAGAACTAACCCTCCCTTCGGGAGGGGCGAAAAAACAGGCGCCACTGCAGTCTGTTTTTTCGGGGAGGGTGCATGCGCCGCACAGGCGAGTTCGCAGCGAAGTACTTCATGCTTTGGTTAGTCGAGGCCGGCCCCCTCCCCGACTGAGCTGCCGCCAGTCGACCCTCCCGCTGCTACGCAGCAGGAGGGTTAGGCTACTGAGACATGACGTGATCAATTGCCCAACGTCAATCGACGGGCTTCACGAAAAGCTTCTTCAGCAAATTCGGTTTCACCCAGTCGCAGATGGACATCGCCCAAGGATGAAAATGCGCTGGCGTTGTCGGGCTTGCGCAAGATGGCCAGCAAGAGATAGGCTTTGGCCTGTTCGAATTGACCTTGCGCGGCCAGCAGTTCACCGTAAGGTTGATACGCGCGAGCAAAACCAACGCCATCGGCAAAGAGTAGCTCATACTCTTGAATCGCTTGATCAACTTGTCCCATGTTGCTTAAGCAACTCGCCACAATGTAGCGGCTCTCAGGATCACCCGGCAGCAACTCCAGTGTATCGCGAGCTCTTGGCATGGCCTCGGCATATTTGCCCGCCCAGTGCAAGACCTTGGCCAAGTTGCGCAGCGACAAGGCTTCAGCTTGCTGATCAATGTTCCCAAGCACCCGCTCGCGTACCGCCTGCAACTGTTCCGCCAAGGCTGCATCAGTTTCTGCACCGGTTTCTGCACCGGTTGCTTTACCAGTGACCGCATTCGTTACACTCTTGCCGCCGATCAGCTTTTGGTGTTGCAGTTGGTCGATGATCCACAAGGCCAATCGGCGATTGATGTCGATCGTCGGATGGACATGGTCTAGAAAGTACTCTTGGCCAAGGATAGCCCTCCCCTGCTCTGCCTGACACAGCGCCCGCAGCTTCGACTCGAAATCAACCATAGGCACCTGAGTTGCTCGGGCAACCGCGCGCACGGCCTCGGTTATCTCTCGGGTGGCTCGCAGCGGGCAGATGTCTTCGTTCAACGCGCGATCAAACGCTTGGCGGGCAGCCTCCGTTTGCCCCATCGCCAGCCAGACTTGCCCCAAACGATAGTGTGCTTCTGCATGCTGGGGATCCATCTTCACCGCCGACTTGAGCAACTGCTCCGCCTGGTCGAACTGAGCTGCCTTAATGGAGGCTTGTGATGATTGCAGAAGCTCCTGAAATTGCTGGCGCTGGCCCTCGCTCAAGCCGGCGCCATGTTCGCTCTTAAATGGTGAACAATCTTTCTCGTTAGACGCCGGAGTAATGAAAAGGATTTTTGCACCAGCCTGGCTCGCAATGGCCACCATGCGTCTGAGGTTATGCTCGTAGTGAGTCAGCACTTTATTGGTCCAGGCTGGGTCGCGATGATAGTCGACAGGACCGATGGTGTGATTGAGTACCTCATCGACTTCAGCAGGCAATACATCCTTGTGTGACTGCTCAGAACTTGTGGGCTTGGCGAGCGTCTTAGCCATGACGCCGTTGACCGCTGTCCATACGCGTGTCTTGACGAGCATCGCGGAAACCGCGGTCGTCAGCGTCGATCGTTCAAACATGTTGGCATAGGTGCGACGTTCGAGGAATTCATTGTGGGCCGAGTAGACCACAAATAAATCGGGCTCATATTCCGCCAACTCCTCCATCAGGGCGGCAACTCTGTAGCTGGCATAGCTGATGCCGCCTGCGTTTATGACCTCCCATTTTTGCGAGGGATCGACAACCGGCAGATACTCGCGCAGCCAGCCGGCGAACGAAGTTTCGTCCCAATACGGATGGCCGTACGTCGTTGAGCCGCCCATGCAAAAAATGCGTTGAGTCCCCGCTGGCTTATGCTTCGGAAACGCCTGATGATTAAACCAGTGCCGCTTATTGGGCGCGGTCGTTAACCAGGCTTTTCCATCTTCCCCGGTCGACAATTGCATCAGGGGCAATCGACTGGAGAAGCCCACAAAACGATCCGTCGTATCCGACTCAGGTTGTACACCCGCCACGGCTAGCAGGCCTTCGAGCAGCACGAAAAAAGTTAGGGTGGTCAGTGCAGAAAACAGCAGTTTTCGTCGAAGTGGCAAACGTCTAGTCGTACGTCTGGCGGGCATACGGTGGGTTACCGAACTGGTAGGTTCAAGCGTGCGGGCAAGGCGGAATGGCATTCATTGGTCAACGCTACTGCATATAATACGCTTTCGACAGCCCGTGGGAATCGAGTCAATCTCTCAGAGTCACTTGAGGCGGATTCGTCGTCGGGATCGTGATTGGCCAAGCTGTTGTTCGAAAACGTCTAACGACTATAATTAGGGTTGGTGCAGCCTGCTCGTCTATTGAACCTTTCACGCCCCAGGTTCCCCTCTTCCATGACTGCCTACGTCAAAAAATCACTTCGACTGGAATCTTTGGAATCGCGGCACTTGTTGGCTTCCATTTCCGGTGGCGTATGGATTGACCATAACGGCAATGCGTCCTTGGACAGTTCCGATGGAAGTGTTCCGTCAGCAATTTTGTGGATCGATAGCAATCGAAATGGTATCCGCGAAGCAGGTGAACCTGTCACGCGTTCGGCGGCAGACGGCACTTTCTCCTTCGATGGCCTGGCTGCTGGTCAGTACGAAGTGCGTCTGCAACCAACTCCAGGTTTATTTCAAACCAGCCCCGCTACGTATGTTGCGTTCCATCGATCGCAATCCTCCGCTAGTCACTTTGGGCTGGCCGAAATCGATATCGCCACCGGAGCGGTTACTGAGCTATCTTCGGCCGTAGGTTCTATTCGCCATGGCTTGATCAAGACCATACAAGGTGAGTATTACGGCGCAGGGCATGTGTGGGACAGCCTCTACAAAATCGATCCCGTCACGGGCTTCCATCAGTTGATCGGCCACACAGGCAAGGGTCTCGTCGGCGGTCTGACCTACGATCCGGTCATGGACAAGATCTACACGCTCGGACACGATGCCAACGTCGATCCGAGTATCGACTTGCCGCCGCTGCAATTGTACGAAATCAATCGTCAGACCGCCGAGCTGACGCGCGTCGGCAATGGTGTCGGTGTCTCGAATGTGCGTGGCACCTCGGGCGTGGCGTTTGACCAGGTCAATCGCGAAGTCATCCTGTTTGATAACAATTTGAACGAGATCATCGCGTACGACTTGAATGGACAAGGCCGCAAGGTATTTCAGTTCCCTGGAGCAATGGAGTTCTACAATCTCGCCTTTGACGGACATCGCTTGGTCACCTTTCACAGGAACGCGGAAAATGTGACCACGATCTTCGAAATCGATCGGGTGGCCCGTGCATTGGTGCCAATAAGATCTATTCAAGGGCAGTTGAGCTTCGAAGCCGCTGAGATTATTGGCCCGAACCAGGCACTGCGCATCACCCTGGCCTCAGACTCCTCGCAGGTTACTAATGCAGACTTCTTTACCAATCAAATGAACTTGTCGGAGTCGTCCCTGCAAGTAACGGATACGGATTTGACTCTCACTTCCATGATAGAAGGGTTGGATGTCAAGTTTCCGATCGTAGATTCGACCTCGCAACTTTTGTTTTGTGTCGGCGCGGTACCGTCCCAGTTAACCATCGATCAAAATGTGAGCGTCCAGCCTGGTCTGAATATCAAGACCAGCGACTTGGATGACCTGGTCAAGCTCAATGCCAAGCCGCAATTTGCGCTTGTGATGGGCAAAGGGCACGATACGCTTGCTTTCACACAGCCAGCGCAGATTAATCTGACCGATCTGGCCACCAAAGTTAGCGGCGTTGACGAAATTGATCTGCGTGAGGCTGGCGCGCTGAAATTGTCGGTCAACTCGGCTGCCATTCGAACGCTGAGTGACGCCAGCGACTTGTCCGTTGTCCTCGCCTCTCGCGACCAATTGGATCTGGGCACTCAAGACTGGCATGCCGACAAACCGCTGATCAGTGGGCTGACGCGTCGACATCAATTGCTGGTCGGAGACGTGCTGCTGCAACTGACCGACGGCCTGGGGTGGCGCAATCCGTTGCTGGCCGAGGATGTCAATCGCGACGGAGAAGTCACCGCCATGGATGCCTTGATCATCATCAATGAGCTAAACTCGCTCGGTGCACGGCAGTTGGTCACGCAAAGTGCCGTTGATGCCCATGCCGACTATCTCGATCCAAGTG
>JADLDX010000489.1 GCA_020846515.1 Pirellulaceae bacterium | reverse complement strand
TTTTTGTGTTGGCTGCGTTCGCTTTGGCAAGCGGCAACGACGCCCGTGGGAAGGTGAGTCAAGCGAACCGCGCTGTCGGTCTTGTTGATATGCTGGCCACCAGCACCGCTGGCGCGGTAAGTGTCCTCGCGGACATCCTTCTCTTCGATATCCACTTCCACCGAATCGTTGATCTCGGGGGAGACGTCGACCGCCGCGAAACTAGTTTGTCGCTTTCCTTCGGCATTGAAGGGGCTGATGCGCACCAAGCGATGAATCCCTTCCTCACCTTTGAGGTAGCCATAGGCCATCGACCCACGCACTGCGATAGTGGCCTGCGTAATGCCCGCTTCTTCATTGTCTTGACGGTCGATCAATTCAACCGAGTAGTCGTGTTGTCCCGCCCACGCAATATACATTTGCAACAACATGGCTGCCCAATCGTTGGCATCGACGCCACCATCGCGCGCATGAACACTCAGCAGGGCACCTGAAGCATCGTGGGGACCATCCAGCAGCGCTTGCAGCTCCAGCTCTTCCACCTGCGCTTCTAAACGCAAGACTTCGGCCAGCACTTCTTCGCGAGCCGATTCGTCTTCGGCCAGAATTTCCAGTAGACCTTCTAGATCGTTGGCCGCATCCAGCGACTCCTTTTGCGGTAGCACTACACTACGTAAACTCTTGAGCTCAGCAACGATCGCTTGAGCCTTTTCTTGATTGTTCCAGAATTCGGCAGCCGCCATCTCCGCATCAATCGCCGCTATGCGCGCTGACTTTTGATCGAAGTCAAAGACTGTCCCGAAGTTGCGTAAGCCGGCTGCGAATCGTCGCGGCGCGATTTTCCAATTCACTATCGCTCATCTGGGACACCTCCTATGTTCTCTTTAAGAGTGTTGATACTGAACTATAAGCTATTTCAAACGTTTGATAATGTGCCAGCCAAATGGACTGGTTTCAGAATCGTAGGAGGCTAAGCCAACTTCGCCCACCTGCAGCGCAAAACCTGTGTCGCCAAACGCTCGGACCATCTGACTGCGCGACTGGACTTGTTTGCTCGGGACGCGACTGGTCATATCTCCTGGAAAGCCGTCGTTGGCGATTCGGTAAATACCTGGTGGCGAGTCGTCGGTATGGGTGGCCACAATCTTGGTAAAGTTCTCGCCCGCTTGGGCCTTGGCAAACAGCTCTTGGGCCAATTGCTCCGCCTCAGCCTCTGTTCGAAACGCGGCTTTACCAGGTACGGAGCCTTGAAATCCGATGAGACAGTGCTGAATCGTGATGTAGGCTGGTTCTCCGCTAGGTGTCGTCTGGCCCTCCCGATAAGCCCCACTGCCACCTGAGCGGCTACTACAGCCACTGACCAGCGACAAAGCTAAGACGCCAATAGCGACCAGGGCAGGGCGATGCATGAGCTGGCTCCACGTGACCGATCCGAACATCATGATTTCTGCACCCAATTATAAAAACTGATCTATCTGTAAGTCGAACTCGCAGGGGAAACAACTACTACGCTGGAACCGCTTGCCAGCGCTTCGATTGGTAAAAATCTTCGGCCGCGTCAACCAAACGATCTGCTCCATCGCGAATCACGTCGACCACCGGCAAGCCCAGCTCGCCTTCTATCGCCCGCGCCAGCTCGTCGGCTTGTGTCTTATTTAAGCAGCGACCGTTCATGGCCAAGCCGATCGTCTCACACGGCTGATGGATACTGGCCATCGTTTCGAACAACTCGCGCTGCTTGGGTAGACTTGGCAACCGCACATGATCCAACCCGCCGACAGTATCCCGTCCTGCCTCGAAGACAAACACTAACCCGTGCGGCGCACAACCATGCAACAATCCCAACGTCACCGCCGAATAGGAAGGATGTACCAAACTACCCTGGCCTTCGACGATAATAATCTCGTGATGCTGAGTATCGAGCACCAGCTTTTCCGCCGCTCCGTTGACAAAGTCGGCCACCATGCAATCTATCGGCAAGCCCTCACCAGAGACCATGATACCGGTCTGACCGGTGGCCACGAAACAAGCATCCCTACCGCGAGCTTTCAGGCCGCGCTCCAGCTCCAAGCTGACGACCATCTTGCCGACGCTGCAATCGTGCCCGACGGTATGCAAGCGGCAACAGTCCTCTCGCAGCCCTTGGCGACGAGCAATCTGCTTGAAGTGGTTCTTGCGGACATCGGTAATACAGACACCTTTGGCACTAGCCGCTGCCGCTAATTGCGAATCGTCGGAGAGAAAGTCGTGCAATCCGCTCAGAATGTTCATCCCGCGGTCAATGGCTTGCAGAATAACGGCGCGCCAGGCTGGAGGGACTTTGCCGCCGGGTGGGGCGATTCCTAACACCAAGGTGTCTGCACCCGGTGCCTGGTCGAGCGCGGCAATGATGGGTGTGTCACCTCCAACCTCCAAGAACTCTTGAGCGGTCTTACCAGCGTGATCTGGGTCGAGTACTGCCACACATTCGTCCGGGCAATAGCGGAGCAATCCGGTAGCCGTCTTGGCGGTACGTGGGTTCGAATGCCCCCAGGTTAGCAGCACCATCTTGCGCGACATACTCTACTCTCCTCCAATCGCAGTGGCATAGGCAACCGCGTAACTTTGACAATGGGAAATACTTATCATAATTTCTCGAATGCCCAACTGGGCACTGATTTCAAGAGCTTTGCCGGCCAGCACTATGATCGGCTTTCCACCTTGCTGATTGACCACTTCGACATCGGTCCACTGAATGCCGTGGGCCCAACCAGTCCCCAGCGCTTTGAGCACAGCTTCTTTGGCTCCCCAACGCCCTGCATAATGCTGCACGGCAGCCTTGCGCCCCGTACAGTAGTCGATTTCTGCTAGCGTATAGACGCGTGTCAAAAAGACCTCACCATGTTTCTCCAGCATGCGTGCGATGCGTTCGCACTCGATAATATCGGTACCAATCCCGACTACCATCCCACCGCGTGGCTTAGCCGGTGAATAGGCTGGGGCGGTGGGGGATGCTGGAGTTGACAGCAGATCATCTCCGCGACAAGTCGCGACGGACTGGCCAGCTTTACTCATGTCGTGTACTCGGAATTGAACCGCACGTACTCGACCCCCAAATCGCTGGTCCAGTGCGTACAGATCCCAGGACCGCTCCCAACCGTTAGTTCAATCAACGTAGTGTGATTGTCGCGAATCGAGCTGCTGGCTAGGCGAGCGTCGAAGGCCATCGGTTCTCCGGCGGCAAACAACTGGATACCGTTGATCTTCAGTGCCAGTTCGCTAGGGACAATTGCAGGGCCAGCATAACCGGCTGCCGACACAATTCGCCCCCAGTTGGGATCGGCACCATGCACGGCCGTCTTGACCAAGTTACTACTGGCTACCGTATGGGAAATCTTGCGCGCGTCGGCCTCGCACTGCGCCCCACGCACTACCACCTCTATCAAGTGCGCCGAACCTTCGCCGTCGGCCGGAATCTGCTTAGCCAGTTCAATGCACATCGCTTCCAGGTGCTCAGCGAACTGCGCCTCCTCGGCTGCGTCCAAGCGATTGCCACCCGATTGGCCATTGGCTAGCAGCAGCATACTGTCGTTGGTGCTGGTGTGCCCTTCGACGCTGATATTGTTGAACGAGCGGTTGGCAGCACGAGTCAACAAACGCTGCGCTTGCTCGGCAGACAAATTGGCGTCGGTCATGACACAGC
>JADLDX010000488.1 GCA_020846515.1 Pirellulaceae bacterium | reverse complement strand
GTTGGGGCGTCGATCGATTCGGAATTAAACTGCACTGAGCCATCGGCCATGACGAAGTGACAACCGCCAGGGTGGAATGCATGGAAGCCAGACCCTCGATAGTTGGTGCAATTGATCGCGCACGGACCACCCCTGGACGCCCAGTTCGTTGCGCCGCGGATTGATCCCTTCAGCCACTGCTCACCGTTGAGCACATCGCCCCAGCCACCGCCATTGGTTTCAGCTTCTGGAGCAGGCACAGACACCGGTGTGGTGCCCGAGTAAATGCGGGTACCGCCGGTACGCTCGCCCATCAAAAACGTATTACTCGTCCCGTCTGTAATGTACGCAAGTCTGCTGATCTTCGGCGCAGCTAAAGTGAAGACTTCCAACGCACCGTGACGATCGCCGCCTTGACCTAATGGATAGGCGGTGTCGGCGTATATGTCACGCACGCCCGTGGTGACGGAGTAATCTGATGGTGCGGCTCGAAAAGCAAACGCAGCCAAGCCTCTGAGCGCTCCGCCGAAGTCGCGAGGAACGTTGCAGGTATAAACACGGTCGGGACCACCGCCAGGAGCCGACGGACATATGAACATCGGCAGCGGAGTGGCAATCACACTGTTGTTCTGGATGGCAACCGGGTCACCCGTGGTCGCGGGCGTAAGCGAGAAACTGTAACGGGAATAAAGCGCCGTTTGTTCCATGAACGGCAACAACATCACGCCGCAACTTTGTAGATTAAAGGGAGGGGCAGGGGCATGGACGTAGTAAGCCGCCGGCAACGCCTTGAAGGCTGACTCATAGTTCAAGAAAGCCAGACCGATTTGTTTCAGATTGTTCGAGCACTGCATCCGCCGGGCTGCTTCGCGCGCAGCTTGCACGGCAGGCAACAACAGGCCAACTAAGATGCCGATGATGGCGATAACCACCAGTAACTCAACTAGCGTAAATGCTCTACGTCCAAGTTTAAGACGCATGGAAGGACTCCTGACACGTGATCGGATGGGATGATGAAAAGATTGGGGGGAGCACCCGACCTTAATTATGAGAATGGAACGAAGCTGCACAAGTGACATCGAGTGTTAATTTTCTGTTCAGCCCCCCACACTGGATAGTGAACTCGCATTAACCTGTTGCGATTTTCTGACGCCCACACACCGGCAGCCGATTCTGCGACAACGAGGCCCAGCGCTGCTTACTTCGCAGCCCACTATACCTAACCGGTCTTCCAGCCGGTCATCTAGCCAGTCTTCAATCTTTGCCGGGCTTCAAACCTCTGCCAGGGCCCCAAATCGAACCTGTCGCAGGGCTTACAATAGGGAGCATAATCATGCACAGCTCATCAAATGGGCTCTCCCAGGCGATGCAGAACCGGTCGACCAGCGCCGGCCAGGTCGTCGGAGAGAGTCTCTTCAACAAGTGGGTAAGGAAACAATGAAAATCTGCCTTCGGCGCCTCCTGGCGATATCAACTTGCTGTCTATCCCTATTCATTCAGCTACATACCACTGGGTTGCATGCCGCCGAGCCTGAATTGGCGGAGTTGCGAACGCGACATGCTCAAATGCAGCCGAAGTTAAAGGCGCTAGCCACCAACACGTTGTACTCAGCCGACAAAATCGCGGATGCAGCCGTGTTCTCAAAGGCCGCGCACTGGGCATTGACCTACGAACTCGAACCTAAGCCTGCCGACCTACTGTTGATCAACGACGCGCTCGATGAAACTTCGCGGCGCATGAGTACCCTGGAAGCCAACCAGCTCACGCCAAGCCAAGTAACTACTACTCGTGAACCAGGCCAACCCGCGCTCGACCGCGGCAAACTTGTCTGCGGCTATATATCGTCCGTAGATGACTCGGTACAGCCCTACGGCTTGATCGTCCCAGAAGGTTATGATCCCAAAGTGCCAATTCGTCTGGATGTAGTGCTGCATGGCAGTAGCAAACCGGTCGGTATGAGCGAGCTGCGTTTTATGCGACGGTTCCACGAGCCTGCCGACGCGCGTTCCAAGGCACCTCAAGTCAATTATATCGAGCTACATCCATTGGGCCGAGTCGAAAACTGCTATCGTTGGTCCGGTGAAACCGACGTCTTTGAAGCCATCGAAGCGGTTTGTCGCCGCTACAACATCGACCGACAACGCATCGTGCTGCGCGGCATGTCGATGGGGGCCAGCGGCACCTGGCACTTGGGCCTCAAGCACCCGGATCGCTTTGTGGCACTTGGACCCTATTGCGGATATGTCGATACCTACCAATTCTCACACACGCCCGTGCCCGACTTTATTAAGGTTGACCCATTGCCTCCCGTCCAACATCGAGCCCTGCACATGCTGGACTCGATCGACTACGCAGCCAACGCCGGCATCGTACCCGTCGTCGCTTGCATGGGCGAGAAAGATATCTTCTTTCAAGCTCACGTATTGATGAACTCTGCCATGGAGCGCGAAGGTCTGAAACTGGTCAATCTGATTTCCCCGGGAACAGGTCACGTGATCGATCCGGTAACTCACGCCGAACAAATGCGACAGATTGCGAGCTATACGGATAAGGGCTTGAATCGAGCGCCTCGTCAGTTGCGATTCGTAACTTGGACGTTGAAGTACAACCACTGCCACTGGCTAGAGTTACTAGCCTTGGATGAGCATTACGCGCGGGCCGAAGTCGCCGCGCAACTACAAGACGATGGCTCGCTGGATATCCACACGAGCAAGAACGTCCGTCGATTCGCTATTGATGCGCCTCTATTACAAAGTGCATTGCCCTCAGATCAACCATCAAAATCAACCGCCAATCACCTCACCCTGCGCATCGATGGTCAAACATTGTTGCTGCCACTGGGCCGTGAATCACCAAAGGGCAATGACTCACCCAAGCGTAAGGCCGTGTTGGTGAAAGAATCGGTCGAAAAGGCAGGTAAAGAAGCGGACAACCAGTCGCATCGCTGGCGTTACGAAAGTGAACTGCGCGCGGCCCATAACCAAGTGGGTAAGCGACCGGGTGTCCAAGGCCCCATCGATGACGCGTTCACCAGCAAGTTTCTATGTGTGCGCGGAACGGGTACGGCTTGGAATAGCCAAGTGCACAACTGGGCCGAGGGTAGGTTGCAACAATTCACTGCGGACTGGCATCGCTACTTCCGAGGCGACTTGCCCATCAAGAACGATAGCGAAGTGACTGAAGCAGATCTGCGCAGTTGCAACTTGATCCTGTTCGGCGATCCGGGCAGCAATCGCTGGATAAAGCAGGCGCTGCCGAACTTGCCCTTCACCTGGGAGAAAGAGCAACTCAAGTGGCGGGACGAGCAGTTTGACTCAGCCATCTTCAGCCCCGCCTGCATTTACCCGAGCCCGTTTTCTAGCAACCGTACCATCGTGATTAATAGTGGTCACAGTTTTGGCGCCCGTGAACTGGCGGCCTTTAACTATTTACTCTTTCCGCGCCACGGTGACTGGGCCCTCTTCGATGTCAACGCCAGCGAACCTACGGCCACAGGCTTCTTCAACGAAGATTGGAAGTTCGATATCAAGCGTTAGCTGGCAGTGTTGTGTTCCAGAGCGCGTGGCCGGCAGCGTTATAGTGCGTCACGGTCAGCGCTTTGGTGGCGGCGTCGATGGCGACTTGACCAAAGAACTGCAAGCCTTCCGAGGGCGGACGATTGGCGCGCATGCCATCGGGAATGCTTTTGAATTTTAGTTGTGGACCAAAAGTGTTGTCGAATTTGCCCGGCCCAAAAGTACCTGCGTGCAGTGGACCGCTGACAAATTCCCAGAACGGATCAAAATCCTGGAACACAGCCTGGTTGGGATCATAGTAATGCGAGGCCGCGTAATGCACGTCGGCCGTCAACCACACAGTATTCTTGATCGCAGATTGCTTGATGAACTTAAGTAGATCCGCTATCTCCAGTTCACGTCCCAGCGCCGGTCCATCACCGTTGGCACAATTCTCAAAGTCCTTTGGACCATCGCCGACAATCATACCAATAGGCATATCGCTGCAGATCACTT
>JADLDX010000487.1 GCA_020846515.1 Pirellulaceae bacterium | reverse complement strand
GCTTGCTTGTCATCGCTAAAGAGAGCCAGTCCCAAGTCGAGCAGCTTTACTTTGCCTTTTGAATTGACCAACAAGTTGGCCGGTTTGACGTCGCGATGGATCAGGCCCATATCGTGGGCATGTTGCAGTCCACGGGCGGCCTGCGAAATATAGTCAGCGATATCGGCGAAAGGCATCGGGCCCTTCTTCTTGACCATCGATTGCAGGTCAGCGCCATCGACATATTCCATGACGATGTAGTGCGTATCGCCTTCGTTATCGATGTCGTGGGCGCGGACGATGTTGGGATGATTCAGCGAAGCGATTGCCTTGGCCTCGAGCTGAAAGCGAGCCAAATAAGAGGAGTTACCCAGACGACTGCGCGGCAGGACCTTGATGGCACGCTTGTCGTGCATCTTCATGTGTTCGGCCAAGTACACGCTGCTCATACCTCCACTACCTAAGTGGCCTAGCAGTTTGTGTTTGCCTAGAAAGAACCCCTTGTATTTGCCGGTCAGTAACTTTTCACAATGCCAATGCGTGACCACGTTATGCTGTTGCAAGGCTTTGGCCAGTACGACAGGATCTTCGGGCAACTGGCCAGCATTGGCTTCACGAATCGCCTCCAGCGCCTTGGCAAGCACTTCTGGAGTGGCGAGCTGTCTCTTTTCAACCAGTTCAATCAGCTTTTCTGAAGTGACCTTCGACATGTCGACCAATCCCACGCCTGATGTTTCCCTGGCCCAGCTCGGCCCTATCGGATATTATCCCATACAACTCTCGAATCTCGAAGCGCCGTTAGCCGCAATTCCCGCTTATTTTCAGACCAATCAGTCGAGAAGATAGCAGCCTCAGGGCCAAGTGCCAACAAAATCGATCAAGTTTTTCCCTTTTTTATAAACGTAAGTTTACAAGTTCATTAGGTTCATCAGGCATCATACGTACCATGACCGCTGACTTGGTTCATTTAGGGGTTCGCAATGAGCCTTTTGAGTCGTCTTGTCTTTCAGACACTTTGATAATCGGCGGCGGGATTATCGGCCTGTCGCTCGCCTGGGAACTGGCAGGTCGAGGGTTGAGCGTCCGCGTTCTGGATTCACAAGCCTGTGGCTCAGCCGCTTCGTGGGCCGGCGTTGGCATCTTGCCACCGGTCGCCACTCGCGAGGTCAACGATCCCTTAGAACAGTTGCGTTCCCTTAGCCACTCACTGTTGGCGCAGTGGGCTACAGAACTGACCGAGCTGACTGGTATCGACACAGGCTATAGAACCTGCGGTGGGGTCTATGTCGCAACCACGTTGGGTGAAGCAGCTATGTTGGCGGCCAGTCGCTCTTGGTGGGAAGAGTTGGGTATCGACGCCGTGGCTTGGTCAGCCGAACAATTAAGGTTGAACGAACCCGCCTTGGCAAGCTTAGCCGAGTCTGGTCGCCTAAAGGCCATCTGGTCGTTACCCGGCGAATGCCAACTGCGAACGCCCTGGTATGTCCGCGCCCTGGCGGCCGCCTGCAAATTGCGCGGTGTGGATATCGTCGAAGACTGTCCCGCCAACCAGCTGGTGATGCGCGATGATCGCATTACCGGTGTGGAAACGACCAGTGGGTGTTTCAAGGCGGATAAATACTGCCTGACGGCTGGGCCCTGGACCTCCGCGCTGCTGGAGTCGATAGGCGTCGCCAGCGGCATCTTGCCCGTCCGAGGCCAGGTTATGCTGTTTCATCCGCACCAGCGACTTTTGACGCGCATCATCAACGAAGGTCATCGCTACCTGGTGTCGCGCGATGATGGGCGAATTTTAGTCGGCAGCAACGAAGAAGAGGTGGGCTTTCAGTGCGAAACGACTGACGAGATCTTGGAAGAGCTTCGTGCCTGGGCCATCGGACTGCTACCTGAACTGGCACAAGCCAACCTCGAGCGAGCTTGGGCGGGATTGCGGCCGGGCTCGTTTGATTCTTATCCCTACATCGGTGGACTGCCCACGTGCCGAAACGCCTTCGTGGCCGCTGGTCACTTTCGCGCCGGCATTCATCTTTCCGCCGGCACAGCTCGCGTTCTGGCCGACCTGATCACCACAGGCCGCTCAACCATCGACCTGTCGCCGTTTCGAGCCGCTCGCGGCTGAGCCAAGCTGGTTACTCAATGCGCAACCCAATTCAGCGCGTGTGGGATGACTCGGGTAGGACCGGGGCAAGGGAATCGGCCGCTCTATATTTCTGTGACCCGCGGCAACCTGACCGCGAATCGGTCAGGTCGGCGTGATACGATAGATACTCCCTCAAAAGGAGTGTATCAATGCTGATCCGAGCTTCTATTGGCTGCTGCATGGCGTTATGGGGCACTCTGTGCCTTGATGCCACATTTGCGATCGCTCAACCTGACAAAGCGTTGGCAACTGCGAACGACTCACCGAATGCCGCTAAGTCGGCCGACTCTGGTGTGCAGCGTGAACAGAATGATCAGAATGATCAGAGTGAGCAGAGTGATCAGCGTGACAAATTGGCGGCTGAGCGCTATTTACAGGTACTCTTCGATCGGCCCCAATCGGGCACGGCGCTGGATCGACTGATGGACTATCATCGAGCCAACGGAGGGCTGGACGCTTTTGTCAAGCAATTGATGCTGACCGCGAAGGCGAATCAGGCAAGCGCGCCCGAATTGGCGGCTCGACAATGGTTCTTAATTGGGTTGATGGAACAATCGCAATCTCGCTGGCGCGAGTCGCTCGACGCGCTCCGTCTGGCAGCCACCCATGAACCATTAAAGTCAGTCGTGAGCGATGCGCAGGCGGAAGCCTTTGAGCACTTGCAAGAATGGTCTGAGGTGATCGCCATCTTGGAACCAACTTTGGCAGGCGATCAAGGCCAGAGCAAAACTGCTTTGCGTTCACGCTCGGCTTATCTGGAAGCCAGTCAGCGTTTGGCTGCCGCTTATACGCGTTTGGGACGATCTGAAGACGCGTTTAAGGTATGGCGGCAGATGGAACATGAGTTTGTTGGCGATCTGCCGATGGCCAAGAAACTCTCCGCCATGGCTGCGGAAGCCGGTGAAATTGGATTTGCGATCAGCGTTATCGACCGTGCATTGCCGCACCTAAAGCAACCGGTTCAACAGGTCGAGTTATCGATCACCCGCGCCTCACTTCTGGCTCGCCAAGGCGATTGGGAGGCGGCGCTGGCCGACTACAACCAACTGCTGGAACGCAGCAATCCAGGCAGTTGGTTGTCAAACGACCTTTTGGCGCGGACAGAGGCATTGGTGCTCGACCAAGAGGGCCTCGAAGGCCTGATCACGTTCTATCAGCGCTGGTTGAGCAAACGGCCCGACGATGTGCATGTAATGACTCGGCTGGCCGAGACGCTGGTTAAACAAGGTCGATGGGATGCAGCCAAGCAGCAATACGAAACGGTGCTCGAACGATCAGGCCGAGATACGGCGCCGCGAAGCGCTTACGCGCGAGCCCTAGCCGAACGAGGACTCTGGTCCGATGCCAGCGCCGTGTACGCCAAGTTACATGAGCTGGAACCACGCAACCGTGACTGGTTGGTCCAGTGGGGGGCAGCCGTGATGGCAGACAAAACGTTGGAGGAGTCGATGCGCGTCGGTATGGCCAGCGATATATGGGAAAGACAATTGATCGGCGCAGAGAACAACCTCACCCTTCTCGATCAAGTTGCCAGTTTATTGGAAGCTAAAGGTCAACGCCAGCGAGCGATCAAGTTACTGGAGAGATCGCACACAATCGCCCGCGATGATGTTTCGATTGCCAGTCACCTTGCGCGGGCCCTGGTGGCTGATCAGCGCCGCGACCAGGCTCTGTCGGTGCTCAGCGCTGTCCAGCAGTCCGTAGCCACATCGGGTGAACAACTCGCTCAACTAGCTGATACCTAGAGCTGGAGTTTCGTCAGGCGGCCATCGATTGTTTATCGGCGGCCTGTCGCCAGAAAATTTTGGTTGCCCTTCGCTGTCGATTGATCAACGATCTCGTGAACGTAGAACAAATCGACGTGGCTCTTGAGCAAATCAATCTGGCTTGGGACGAAGTGCCTAAAGAGACGGGGGCTATTCCCGAGCAAGATGCACTCTATGAAAAGGTTATGCAGTGCCATTTAGGCTTATTGAAAGATCAACCTGCTCTCCAGAACGAGATCGACTGGCTGAACCGTCAGTTGAGTTCCTCCACCAACCGCAGTCATGATCGACAACGCGGTTTGTGGTGCTGGCGAGTGGCGAGCATTTACGAGTTGGCCCAGCAGACACAGAACGCGTTTAACTGCACGGTGCAGTCGACCGAGTTGGAGAGCATGCGTCCACTCTTCTGGCGCACCAGAGCTCAATTGGAGGATCGTTTAGGCAAGACCGAGAGTGCCATCACTTCCTATAAGCATCTGTCCGAGATTGATCCGCGCAAACGCAGTGAATACTTGCTAAACGTGGCTGATTGCCTGGTCAAACGTGGACGGGCTGCCGAGGCTCTACAGATAACTCAGTCGGTCGTAGATTTGAACACGGCCAGCAGCCAAGTGGTACTGAGAGTCTTCGATCTGGCCCTGGCGGCTCAGCAAAGAGAAGCGGCCCTCAAGATTCTTAAGCAGCGTATGCAGTACAAGCCGGACGATGTCGAAGTACTGCAACGTTTGATTGACTACCTTGAGAGCAACCTGAATATCCAGCAAGCGGCGCAGTACGGCTGGCAATTGT
>JADLDX010000486.1 GCA_020846515.1 Pirellulaceae bacterium | reverse complement strand
GTTCCATTTTAATCCTGTTTCGGCCAAATGGTTTCGCGAGCACTGCTGAACGGCAAGAACAGGGAAAGCTCCGTTTGGAGCCTGTTTTTGATGGTCAAATCACTAGTTACGATGTTGTTGATGACAGGCTACGCACTTGCTGCCGATTTGCACGAGCAGTTTATCGGCCGACGTGTGGTCTTTCTGCTTGAGTGCTTCCAGTAGTTGTCGAGCCAGATCGGCATTGGCTTGCAAACCAGCGCGCAGGTCCGATTTCGACGGCACAGTCACGCGAGCCGATTCGGCAAATGACTCCTGCAGTTGCAAAGCTTCTTGCGTTGCTACCAGATCGGGATGATCGGCCAGCGGCTGCCACTTCGATCGACTGAGCATCTTTAGCCGATCTACTGAGCGATCCAGGCGAGCCATCGCTGCGGCCAGCGATTCAACCTCTGCCTTTTCGACCAGGTCAGGCAGTTTCACTGCGGCCGCTGGATTTATGTAAGCTTCAACATCGCGCCACAGCCCGACATACTCAGAACCAGTGCCTGCTTTCTCCATTAGGATTCGAGCCGCGGCGGCCGACCGACCATCATCGGCTCGGCAGACAATAGCCGCAGCCGCTGGTCCACGATGTTTTCCATGGTGACAGTGAATGTAGATTTTGCCCTGAACATCTCGCGCCACGCGGGTCAGTGACTGTTGCGCCGATAGTTCAATACCATCGTAACCGATAGGGACATGGACATAACGCATCGAGTACTTCTTAGCCCAATCCAGCCGCGGCGCAATGCCATCGACACTCACAATCGTGCCAATGCCCAGTTTCGACAGCTCAATAAATGCGGCTTCGCTGTCCGGTTCACTACCGCTGTAGATGCGCGACGATAGCTGCAGGACATTGTGCACAGAGTGCGTAGGGACCGGCGTGGGAAAGGAATCTAGCTGCGCAACCAAGTCGGTGCAAAGTTCCCAATGGATGAACAAAGTCAATGCAAACATGGTTATCTTATGCATAGTCGTAGACATTCATTGAGGCGGTGATGCGCTCATCCAACTCCCAGAGAGGATCAACTATGTTCCAGCAGTCTCGGTTTTGTTCGTCACTGGCTTTGGCAACACTGCTCGGCCTGACAGTTAGTCTACTTGAGTCCGGCCTGGCTCAGGAGTCACCATCCAAAGAGAAAGTGGTCACCAAAGCGTTTATCGATGGCCAAGGCCCCGGTTGGTTGGCTCTGACAGAAAAAGATTTTGAACGCGTGAATCTGGACGAGAACACGTGGACTTGGGAAGGCACGTTGGCCAAATGCACTGGCAAGCCAGTCGGGGTGACTCGGTCACGCGAACAGTACACCAATTTCGAATTGGTAGCACAGTGGCGTCACCTTTCCAGCGGCGGTAACTCCGGCATCTTCATCTGGGCGAGTCCTGAAGGCATGCAGGATCTTAAACCGGGTAAGTTACCATCGGTCGGCATCGAGATCCAAGTGCTAGACCATGGCTTTGCAGCCAAATATGAAAAGAACACGGGCAAGAAAGGGGACTGGTTCACCACGCATGGCGACGTGTTTCCCGTTGGCAAAAGCAGCATGAAGCCCTTTGAACCAGTATCGCCCAAAGGCAGTCGCAGCTTTCCACGCAAACAGTTGAGCCTCGAAACACCGCAGTGGAACCACTACTACGTGCGCGCCATCAATGGCGAGGTGCGTCTATGGGTCAACGGCGAAGAAGTTGCTGGCGGCAGTCAATGCCAGCCGGCAACCGGGCACTTATGCCTGGAGTCCGAAGGTGCCCCAGTCGAGTTTCGTGACGTGCGAATTCGCGTGTTGCCCTAACGAGCCTGTTTAATTCCCAGCAGCTTTCAGCTGCTGTAAAAACTGTTTCGAGAACTCTTTGTTTTCACCAACTGCCAGCTCGGTAGCCTGGGTAACCAATTGAATGGCTTTCGCCTTGTTACCGAGCTTATAGGCCAAATGGCCAACTGTATCCAAGAGGCTGGCCAGCGCCTCGCCTTTAGCAAGGCTGAGCGTCTTTTCGCCTTCTGCGAATGCGACTTTAACCAGCGGAGTCAGATCGGTCTTACGTTGTTCAGATTGTTCGTAGATGTGCCAGCAAATCAAGTCGACCATGTCGACGCGTCCCTTGGAAAAGCTGAAACACTCCTGAAGTCGGCTGGTCGCTTCGGGCAAATTGTTTTGGGCTAGAGAGATTTGAATTTTGGTCAAACGCAATTCCAACTGCTCTTGCTCTTGATCGGTCACCGATAAGCGTTTGTCGATTAGTTCGACTGCTTTCGCAAAGTCGCGTCGTTGAAGCGCGCCATTGAGCTCGGTCTTGGCAATCTCGGCCTGTTGGCCGGCAAGAAACTGCTTACCGAATTCGGCCCGATCCCAAGTGCCACTGACCACCGCGCGCAGGACATCGTCCATCGCACCCGGATGTCCAATCCATTCGATTCTGCCCTCTTTGCCACCGATGAACGCAGTGGGGATCGTAGATTGAAAGGCCGCTTGCATGTACGCTTTTTCAGTCGATTCGTCGGTATCACATGTCAAAGAATAGGCACTCGTCACTTCGCCGAATGTTTGTGGCTTGGCCGTATTGGCTTTACCTTTTTCATCTTTGTTACTTTTGCCACCAGCTTCGTCTTTATCTTTGACTGGTACACGTTGTGGTGCTTCACGCGCTAAGAACTCCTGGACGACCTCAAGTTCTTCACTACTGACGCCAATGATTTGCACGCCTTTCTCGGCATATTCACGTTGAAGCTCTGCCAGGTGCGGCATGCCCTGCAAGCACGGACCACACCAAGTGGCCCAGAATTCTACAACGTAGATTTTGCCTGGTTGAAACTTCGTCACTGGCCTGGCTTTACCATCCGCCTGTTTGAACCAATGCGCGATGTTCAGTTCAGGCGCTGGGGAGCCGACGGTCAGTAGTTCATCGGCTGACAACCGACTACAGGCCGTGAATAGACAAAGAAACATCAACCCGGACAAGCTTGAAAGTTTCATGGCAGCCGCGTGGGATTGGATGGCCAAAGAAATCGCGAGACCAAATCAACAGAAAAGGGTCGGTTAGAAACCGACCCTAAGTTTAGAACGACCAGCGTATGGACGGCCGCTATAGGATTACGCTCGCTGGGCTCAGTTGGCTACTTCGGCTTTTTCGAAGCCGGCTTTGGCCAACGCAGCTACAGCTGCTTGTGCGTCGAACTTGCCATTGAGCTTGATGTAGACGACTGGATTATCAATCGCATCTTCACCCGCTTGTTTGGCTAGGGCGACTTCTTCCACACCCGGTTGAGCAGCCAAAGTCTTTTCCACAGTTGGCCAGCAACCATGTGGGCAAGACATGGTTGGGACTTTCAAACTGGTGTTGGAAACAAACTTTGTGCCTTTGAACGTCTCGACACTGGACTGCTTTGGCGTTTCGGCAGGCGCATCGGCTGGCTTTTCACCTTCAGCAGCAGGCGCGGCAGGCGCATCGGCTGGCTTTTCAGCAGCCGGCTCAGCTGGCTTGGCATCAGCGGCAGCAGGAACTTCGACCGACAGGTCACTCACACCGCTGCCAGACGGGCCGGGAATACCATCGATCGGCTTTTCACAACCAACAGCCAGGCCCAAAATCAACATCGTTCCGATCGCAAACCTACGCATCGCTAGGTATCTCCCCTGTATGTGCGACTGAATCTCAAAGGCGGGAAAATGGTGGCCATGGCACGGTCATCTGTGCCAAGGTGGTCGAACCAATTCAGACTCGACCCCATTGTTGCTTCTGACCCCTATCTTAGGGCGGAAAGCCAGAGTTTTCAAGGACTAAAGAATTCTCGTCGTCTACTCAGGTGCAAGATGGTCACCCAGTACCATATAGCCGCTCCACAAGAGTGGGTGCGATCCATCGATCGTTGACGGCAAACTCTTCGCACTCGGCAAAACCGGCTCTTCGGCCGTGGGTATCTTTTCGGCCCACAGAGCAATGGCTGAACGCTGCCAGGCAGAGGAGGGTGACTCATACTGCATTTCATCAAGCAAGCGACCAAGCGCCGTGTGTGTGCTGCGGCCGCCGACTTTCCAACGCGACATCCAAGTCGATCGCACGCCTGATACCATGAAGGTGCAGGCTGGTATGAAGAGTTCGTTACCGCCTTTCATTTCCACTATGCTGGCCCCAGTCTGAAGACCAGGCAAAAACAGTCGTGACGGCCCACGCAGTGGACTTTGCATCCAATTGGCCAATGCATTTTCTTGACTGGGCTCCAGCGGCAGCACTCGCAATTCCCACGGTGTCTTGACCATCGGCAATTCGCTGGCGACCCAGATTTGATCACCGCGCAATCGCAACCAACTGGGCGTTGATAAACCCGATTTTTGCTGCGAATCCAAACGCAGCGACTGTGGCAGACCCTGCCCTATTTGTCCACACAGAGTTTGGTTGGCCACGCGTTCGTTGGCAAAAAACGAGTTGTAGATCCCAATCGTGTTGCGCACCGTCGGGGCCGCGGATCCCAACAACCGGACATGACTGAGTGTGGGCAAATAACAAGTCGGATGACGCGCCAGCAGGGGCACTCGGCCGTCTGCATCCAGCGGTAAGAGATCAAAGGGTAAGTACCAGAGGTTACCACTGGGCACGATAATCGTGCGCTCTCCTGCAGCGACCATTTGCCTCGCCTGCTCGGGCAGCAAAAGCTTGGACAGTTCTGAAGCAGTTGTGCGCCAGGGAGCCTTCATGCCCACATCCAAATTGGGCGCACCACGCAGGCCGATCTGCGTCAGCAAGAGTGCGATCTTCGCATCTAGGACTGGACTTTCAGGTACGACCCACACGTGGTGAGCCGTCTTAGAAATAGCTGCTCCATATACATTGGTTGGCGAATGCACAAAGCTGATCAATACGTCGCTTGAGCGCAGTCTTTGCTGAACATCGTCCAGCCCAACCGGTGCGGGTTGATGTCTGGGCAACGCGATACGTTGTAATGCCAACATCATCAGCGCATTCTCTTCGGCTTCTGACTGCTTGGCCAATTCACCAAAGTTCTTCTTGGATTCGGCGCTGATCTCGCGATCTTCGATCACCATCGGTTCGCGCGCGAGGAACTCGAGAGTCTCACGCATCCCCAACGGCATGGAGCGAATGGCTGGGAACAGTTTCAGAAGTGGTTCCAAAGTGGCTACGGTTTCAGCCGGCCAGGTCTGCTTGTCGCTATGCATCAATTGCCTGGCCGCCAGCAATCGACCACCTAGTGGTAACACTTCATGGTAGCGTTCCATCTGCTGCTGACTCATCCGAGTTACTGTCTCGGACGTGGCTTGTCGTTTGACAGCCAACTCGACGAACTTTTCGTAGGCGGGCAAATGTCCGCTCGATATGCTCACCATGCATTCCAATGGCCAACGTCGCCATTGATCGCTTGAGGGCTCTTGCAACAGGGTCTCAAAGAGACGTTCGGCATCCGCTTCCGCAATCTTGTTTTGCAGCAGCAATTCCAAAGTCAATTGGGTTTGAAAGACGCGCGGCGTGGCGGCTCCGGTCAACGGACTACCGCGCAGCATGCTCATCGACGTCTCGAGTTGCCCTTCGGCCAAGGGCAATCGATTTTGTGCGGCGGCGGCGCGGGCCATGGCATAGCCCAATTGAGCTTGGGCCCGCGGCAACGTTACGTCCTGCCCTCGATCTTGGCCTCGCAAAAGATTCAACATCTGCTTGGCAGCCGCTTCATGCACAGGAATGTTGCCCGACAACACGGACAACTCGCAGACTGCCGCGCTGCCTTGCATGAACGGCAAAATGGCGTATTTTTGACTCCAAACGGTAGCCGCCTGCAGGACGGGCAACAGATCGGTGCGCCTGGCCGCACAGGCTAACTGGCCGATCATCGCCAGACTTTCGGCCAACAAATCGGCCTGTTCCAACTGGGCCGCCCGCAAGGAAGCGTCTCCCAAACGGTTCAGCGCGCTAGCCTCTTTGCCTTGCCCTGACTCAATCGCCGCCAAAGCCATTAAGCAAATCGAAGTCATGAAGTAGTCGCTGCGATTTTCGATGCTAGCGCCGCTGGAGAGCAACTCCATCGCTTGAGCCTCATCGCCTACGGCTACCAATGATATTCCGTGCAAGCCCTTCCAGGCCTGTTGTAACCACGGGGTTGTATTCTTGGGGGCCGTAGAAAACATCTGCCTAACCGGTTCCGACAT
>JADLDX010000485.1 GCA_020846515.1 Pirellulaceae bacterium | reverse complement strand
TATTTGAATCGAGTCGATGCGACCGCTGGCCAGCCACACCGGTGTATCGCGAGCCCAGAGTCTGGCGATCTCTGCATGACAATCTGCTTCCTGCTTGGCCATCACCAATAATCGTGTCGACGGCAGTTCCTCTGGTACCGGCGCGGGTGGCATCCAGTTATGCAGCATCAATCCACCTTTAACTGGCCGATCGTCGTAGTAATTACCAGTGCTATACCAAGCGCCTTTCTCCGTCGTTTTGACCTTCGTGGACTGTCCATCTTGACTAGCTTGCTGACCCGGCTCGCTCTTTTTTGCCGACTCAGATTCATCGGCGGGCTTGATATCGTTTACTGGCTTGATGTCGTTGGCGGCTGTGATCGCCGCGGCCATTTGCAGCGACTCAGCGGGCAACCAGGGAACAACTTCCGCGGGGGGCAGTTGAGCCAACAAGTCGCCAGCCAGATAGCCTTCGTCGCGCAGGTTGGCGTGTCTGGGCAAACGCACGACGTCGGATCCCTCGCCGTCTTTGTCCAGCGTAAAGCCGCCTCCACCGCCGGCGAATTCGGGGCCGTGATGGACATCGAATAAGTAGTCACCAGCCTTGCCCCGAAACACAAATTGACCATCCACAATGCTCCACGGTAGATGGTTCATGGCCCCGCGAGTCTTTTGTGGGCGGCCCTTGGCATCCCGCAGTTCAACGCGACAGGCAATCGGTTCGCCCGTCTTGTCATCGACAACTTGAATCGTCATCGTCGCTTGAGCCTGGCAGGGTCGGCTAAAGCAACTAACAGCCGCGCAGGCCAGCCACACCCAGAGTATGGGCGTGATCATGCTGAACCAACGGAAACGCGAGCCGCCGCGCGAAACCGCCGGCCTGGTTACTGTCAAAACTGAGAATTGCGTTATCATGGTCGGTACTTCCTACCCCTTGGTTGATAACCACATCCTAGTCGTCCGCCACCACGCAGGCGCGGGCGGAGAGATCCAAGGTGGTCGACCGCAGCCGGTTGTGGACCGAGTTGTAGCGATTAATCAGTTAGAATCAGTAGTAGATTTAGAATCAGTAGTAGATATGGCAGACTGGCGAGCCCTGTATCCATTTGAATCTCGTTGGCTGCAACTCGCATCACCCGGCCAGGGCTCCTCGGCCGGCGGGCTACGCCTGCACTACATCGCCCGTTCGCCCGCCAATCAAGCCAAAGTCAATCCAGCCGACGTCAATCCAGGGCCAGCTACCGACGGTCTGCTACCCACCATCCTCTGTGTGCACGGTAATCCGACCTGGTCATTTTACTATCGCGAAGTGATCAAGCAGCAGGGGGATCGGGCGCGCGTGGTGGCTGTGGACAACATGGGATGCGGGCTGAGCGACAAACCGCAGGTGTATCCCTATACGCTTGATCAACATATCAGCAATCTGGTTACGTTAATCGAGCAACTGGATCTGCAGCGCATTACGCTGGTGGTGCACGACTGGGGGGGCGCTATTGGGTTGGGCGCGGCGTTGGCCGTGCCCGAACGCATTTCAGGTCTGGTTATTCTCAACACGGCAGCGTTTCCACCGCCGTACATACCGCTGCGCATTGCGGCCTGTCGCCTGCCTTTCCTCGGCCCATGGGCCATGCGATCACTTAACCTGTTCGCCCGCGCTGCCTTGTCCATGACCCTCAATCGACTTCCGCGCTTGGCGGATGACGTGGCCAGTGGACTGATCGCGCCGTACGATTCGTGGGCTCATCGCGTCGCCATCGCGGGTTTCGTTGCCGATATTCCCACGCGTCCTAGTCAGCCGACCTGGCAACGCCTGTCGACCATTGAACAAACGCTGCCCCAGCTAGGCGATCGACCGATCGAGTTGGTGTGGGGGATGCGCGATTGGTGTTTCCGACCGGAGTGCTTGAGTCGGTTTGAACAGATTTTGCCGCAAGCCAAAGTGACGCGACTGGACGATGTCGGGCATTATGTGATGGAGGAAGCCGCCGTGGAAGTGAATGCCGCCATCGATCGTTGCTTAAAGGCGCAGACACATTGAACGGCCATCCATCCAAACGCTGGCTGTGCCAGACCTGGCCGACCGGGGACGCTGCCGCACTAGCGTGTAGCTTGGAGGCGTCCGCCCCTAAGGCCGGCAACGTCTCGCCTGCCGTCGCCTTTGCGGATATGGATTTCAGTGACTTCCTGGTCAGTGGTTTGAGTATCCGGGCGATCTTTGAACAGGCCGAGACGCTCAGCGTAGGCGAGCTTGTTCTGCAAGCCGTTACGGCCACCCGCCGGCGGTTGGACGTCAATACGAATTTGGGTTCCATCCTACTGCTAGCCCCGCTGGCGAAAGCCATGCCACTCTATGCCTCAACTCGTTTCACCAAACCACCACTCGTTTCGACATACGCCTTGACGGCTGCCACCACGCCATCGGGCACTGTGTCATCAGGCACTGTGTCATCAGGCTCGGGCAAGAACTTGACGCAAGGCAAACCACTCTCGCCAGGCAAGGTGTTTGACGCGGCCGCGCTGCGAATGGCCGTACACACTGTTTTAGGCCAGTTGACCGCAGAAGATGCCCGCTTGGTTTATGAGGCCATTCGACTGGCCAAACCAGGCGGTCTTGGTCAAGCACAACAGCACGATGTGCATGCGTCGCCTCCTGGTGATCTCTTGACGGCCATGGCGGCGGCAGCCGACGTAGACGCTGTGGCCAGGCAATACGTCAACGATTTTCAGGAAGTGGCCGAATTGATGATTGCCTGGTTGCAACTTGCCTTGACGCGAGGACTCTCTGTCCCGCATGCGATCGTCGAGCTGCAGTTGCGGTTCATGGCAGCCCAACCAGATGGGCTGATTGTTCGCAAATCTGGTAATGATGTCGCACTGCGTGCACAAGAATTGGCCCATGCGGCGTTGGAAGAGTGGCTGGCGACCGCACAGTCTGGTGAGGCTTGGCAAACGCTAGATAATTACTTGCGCGGTGATGGACATCAACGAAATCCGGGTACCACTGCAGATCTGATTGCCGCCACGTTGTTTGTCCAGCTAGCGATTTGATTGCTTTACTAGTGAAGTAATTATTGCATTACTGGTGAACTAATTTTCCTAGTAACCTTATTTCATGAAAGCTACTCATCATGGCCCCAGTCGCCACGTTTCGCGTCGAGCTGCAGAAAGAGCAGCTCGTATTTTCCGCGGCCCACTTTATTACGTTTGCCGGCGACATTTGCGAGTGTCTGCACGGGCATAACTATGGAGTCCGGGCTGAAGTGGTGGGACCTCTGGACGAGAATCGATACGTCATCGACTTTATCGCTTTCCGCGATCGGCTGGCAGAAATCGTCAAGCGGTTGGACCACCATGTGTTGTTGCCCACAACGCATCCACTGATCAAGGTTGTTCCCGATGATCGAGAAGTGACCGTCACGTTTCGCGACAAACGCTGGATCTTTCCACGCGAAGATTGCATGCTCCTGCCGGTCACTAACACGACGGCCGAGGAGATCGCTCACTACATGGCCACCGAACTTCATAAGATGTTGCGACCGACCATCGGCGATCGTATCGAGTGGTTGGAAGTCGGCGTCGATGAAAATCATGGCCAATGGGGAACTTGCAGAATTGCCTGGTAATCGGCGAGCTCTGGCATTTTAGGTCTACCACCGAATATACTAGATCACGGCAGCCTGATTGCTACGGCCTGATTGCTTTCCCCCCGCTGGGCTTTTCTCGTGCAAAACATCATGTGTTCGCTTGCCTTTCGTGCATGCCTGCTGGCGGTCTGCCTACTCACGGCAGATTGCTCTGCAGTCGGTCGTCATCTGCTCGCACAATCTTCGCCTGAATTGCCGAGGCTTGAGTACTATGTAGCGCGTGATCTGTACGACGCCGGCAACATCAGCGAGGCCACTGAAGGGTTTCGCGTGGCGATCAATCGCGGCCAGCAGGTGAAGAATCAGCGATGGATCGATAGTATCCCACCGCTGGTTATGTTGGGGGAGTGCTACTATCAGCAGGGTGCGATTGGTCAAGGCTTGGAGCAGTTCGATGCAGCCCTGATGGTCGCCTTGACCTTTCCGAACTGGGGCGATGCGCTGCGTGCCCCGACTAATTTGCCCGAAGTGTCATCCGATGTGCGCGCGATCAACTGGCTAAAGCCGGCGCGGGCTACCAATGTGGTCCGCGTCCCCAATGTCATGCAAGTGGCGGTGGACCCGGCCAGTGCTCGCATTGGAGCGGACGGTAACCTGGCCGCAGGCGGTGCAGCCATCATGCGTG
>JADLDX010000484.1 GCA_020846515.1 Pirellulaceae bacterium | reverse complement strand
TGCTGAACGTTGATCGATGGCGGAATGGTTTTATGCTGGATCGACAAGACCGCCTTTAACACACCGGCCAGACCGGCCGTTTCCAGCGTGTGGCCGATGTTGGATTTGACACTGCCCACGGGAATGCGTTTTCCCGGCGCTAGTCGTTCGCGGAAGAAACTGGACAGAGCATCCATTTCTGTCGCATCGCCGACTTGTGTGCTGGTGGCGTGTGCTTCGACCATCTGGACAGAGTCGGCTGTTACATCTGGCGCGTAGGCGCGCTCAATGGCTGTGTATTGGCCTTCTTTTCGCGGAGCCCACAGAGATCGACCGCGTCCATCGCTGGAAACGCCAATCCCACGAATGACGGCCTCGATACGATCGCCATCCGCTTGAGCCTTAGCCAAAGTCTTCATGATGAAGACGACATAACCTTCGGAACTGATCAGACCATCCGCTGCAGCATCAAAGGGTCGCGAGGAATTAGGGCTGCAGGATTGAGCTTGGGAAAACAGGATCAAGCTGTCGAATTTGTTGTACGATGCGCCACCCACGATGGCCATGTCTATTTGGCCGGTATGTAAAGCCGTAGCGCTTAAGGCCAGCGCTACTAGCGACGATGCACAGGCAGCATCGATCGACATATGGGGACCAGACAGGCCGAAGGCGCGACTGAGTAGACCGGCGGCGCACCCGGCGTCGACCATCGGACCACCATCGGGAGTGCGTGCACGTCGCGTCGCGCGCAAGCGATCGAGTAGCTGGCTGCGCACTTCATCGCGTTCCGACTCCGACATACTTTGCCACGGTGGCAGATCCTCTAACAGATCCACATAGTCGGTCAGCAGCGTGTGATAGGCGATTTCGCCTCCGCGCGTTGATCCGCCACTATGTCCAATGTAGACACCCGCGCGACGATCGGGCATGTTACGCGGATCATATCCTGCATGTATACAAGCCGCAGCGGTGACTTCAGTTAAGATGAGATGACAGGGGTCCCAGTGCGAGGCTTCGCTGGCAGGCACGGGCATGATGGACCAGTCGAGTGGTCGGTCGGCGATAAGTCCGCCCACGTCTGCGTAGCTCTTCCCGCGAACACCCTTCTCAGGGCTATAGTACAACTCGCGGTCGAAGAATGTTTCAGGAAAGCGATCGATTCCATGCTGACCATTGCGAAGCATTTGCCAGAACTGCTGCAGGTCATCACCACCGGGCAAGCGGCAAGCCATGCCCACGATCGCCAATGGCTGGTGCATCCAGTTCTGATTCTGTTCCGTTTGCTGCGTTTGCGAGGACATGGCGGTCAGGAGGTTCCGTCGTGACAAGCGGTAATGCGTGATGCTGAATCAAGGTGTGAGATCATAGTTCGCGGCCCTCGGCATGCGCCCAATCTGGTCAGGTTTGCTCACATGCCCATTATACCTGAGACCGGTTTTTCAACATCTTCGATAGACAAATGCCGCAGCCAGTCGTGCAAGATATCCAACCAATCCACGGGCAATTCGCCACGCACCAGCCAGCGACCCTCAGACAATAGTTCCTCGGGTGCGATTTTATCGATCAGGGCTGATAGCAGCGATTGTTCCGTCACCACCAAGTGCAAACGGCCAGGGATGGTATTGGATGATAGCACTGAATTAAGACACCACTGACCGCCTTGGCGATAAAAGCGATGGCTGGCCTGTGAACCATCGATCAAGTCCGAGCCGCCCAGAATCTCCAAGTCCACTTGCGCTTCCGCTAGGCCAGCCTTAGGGTGCGATCCCTGCCCTGCCGAAGGAACAAGTCTGATTCGACGTGGGGATCGGAGCGGGGGTTGAGGCTTGGGCCAACCAAAGTTGTTGGCAATAGCGGCCAGCGCCAGTCGCTTAAGGGACAAGAAGTCCATGGCTGGGCAAGGCAGATCCCCCAGGAATTTGGCGGTTCGCGAACGATCAAAAGGTGGGTCATCCTGAAAGTACGACGCGTAAACTGCCATTTGCTGGCCGAACAGTTCAGGGTCGAACTCCGGCAGTGGTGCCGAACGCTGTACCGCGCCAGTGCCCATGCTCTCTTGCAAGGCTGCGATGATCGCTTGCTGAATATCATGGAGCAAAGCGGGTTGAGGGTGAGTTAGGTGGTAGATGCCGCCCAAGGCAGTGCGTAATTGCATGAGGTGCAAAATGGCCGCGGCCAACCAATCCACAGGCACCAGGTTCTTGCTATCGTTGGCCGTTAAGCCCAATCTGTGTCTCAGATCATCAGCCATCGCTGCGTCCAAGACCCCCGCCCGCACCAAGCCATAGGCAATTTGCAAAGGTGCATAAAAGCCATGATAGGTCGAGGTATAACCGCTTTGCGAATCACCGACCACGATACTGGGACGATAGATCGATTTGAGACCAATATGCCTGCAATCTAGTATTAAATTCTCAGATTGAATTTTGCTGCGTTCATAATCGTTGCCTGCCGGTGCAGACAGGGGAACTGGCACTTCCCGCGCCGTTCGCTGCTCAGCCAAACGACCAGGTGTTCGGTCGCACTGAACATAGGCTGTCGATACATGATGAAATTCAGACACCGTCAAATGTCGGGCCAGTTCCAGCAAATGACGAGTGCCCTTAACATTGGTGGCATATGGTTCGCCATCAGCCGGATTGGCTTGAAAGCGAATGCTGGCAGCCGAATGCAGCAGCCGCAGTGGCTGGGCTTGTAATTGTTGGAGCGCTTGGCTGGAGAGCCCTAGTCCAGGCGCAGTCAAATCGGCTTCCAGCACGGTAGGGCGCGGTAGCAGATTATGCGTTTCAAATGGCGCTAGTGCTTCGTCGATGCGCGCAGCTGGGCTACGATGCGGTTGGCCGCGCACCAGCGCAATGGTGGGAATACGTTGGCGCAGGAGCCCAGCCAGCAAGAATCTGCCCACCAAACCAGTGGCACCGGTTAACAATACGGTCAAATTGCCAGCCATATCTTAAAACGTGAAATTGGCTGTACTTCGAGGGACTTCTGCGCCATATTTGCTCGTAGCCCAATAATGCTCGTAAGAGTATAGCTGTGCCTAGTGAACGCACGGCTGGTTTGGCCGGATTGTTTCCTAGAAGACTGTGCCAGTTGTGCTGAATCTACCTTGTAACCCGATTGTGTCAGCCCGCCGCATTGGTGGCGGTGGACATGCGCTCACCACTGAGTGGTTTCAGGTAAACGCAAAAGCGGAGATCCAGTTGCTTCAATTCCTCAACCAACGCGAGCAGGAAAGGGGCCTGGCATGCGGGTACTGGTAACTGGTGGCTGTGGCTTTATCGGGTCCCACCTGGTAAGACGATTGCTGTCGCAGAGCCCACCTGCGCAATTCAATTCACCAGCGTACGAAGTCATCAACTTGGACAAGTTGACCTACGCGGCCAATCCAGCATCGTTAGCCGACATCGACCAACCCAGCAATTATCACTTTTGTCATGGCGATATCTGCAACGCCGCTTTGTTAGAGGAGCTGTTCGATCGCTATCAACCCACTGCGGTGATGCATCTGGCCGCCGAATCGCACGTCGATCGCTCTATTGATGGTCCAGAACATTTTGTACAGACCAACATTGTCGGCACGTTCCGCATGCTGAACGCCAGCCATGCGTATTGGTCCCGTTTGGATGCGCGCCAGCGCGACGCGTTTCGATTCGTACATATCTCCACCGACGAGGTCTATGGTTCGCTTGGGATGCATGGACTGTTTACCGAAGAGACACGCTATGATCCTCATTCACCATACGCGGCCAGCAAGGCCAGTTCAGACCATTTAGTACGCGCCTGGCATACAACGTACGGACTGCCGACGCTGGTCACCAATTGCTCCAACAATTATGGACCATTCCAATTTCCTGAGAAGCTCATACCGCTCATCATTATTCGTGGTCTGCAAGGCGCACCCTTGCCGGTATATGGCGCGGGTGAAAATGTTCGCGATTGGTTGTATGTCGAAGACCATGTGGCTGGACTACAACTGGTGCTAGAGCAGGGAGTGGTAGGCGAAACCTATAACCTGGGCGGCAATTGTCAGCAGCGCAATATCGATTTAGTAGAAATGATTTGTGATCACCTGGATCGCCTGGCACCTCGCGCAGCGGGCAGCCATCGACAATTAATTCAATTTGTTACGGACCGTCCGGGACATGACTATCGTTATGCCATCGATGCCAACAAGATTCGCGATCA
>JADLDX010000483.1 GCA_020846515.1 Pirellulaceae bacterium | reverse complement strand
GCTGGATACGGAGCGTCCCTGACCTATCGAGCCGCTCGGCCCAAATCATTTTGCTCCCATGCTTGTTTCCACTGGACATCCACCTGAGGAACTCTGCCTTGCAACACATTGCCGCCCTCCCGCTGATTTACGAATTCAGCCGTCACCTTGAGCCTCGATGCCGCATAACCTCAGGCGAGACCATTCGCATCGAATCTGAGGATGCGCTATCGGGTCAAATTCGACAAGCCGGCGATCGTCGCGACAAATCAACCAGGCCGTACAGCAATCCGGTTGTCGGTCCCATCTATGTTGAAGATGCCCAGCCGGGTGACGAGTTAGCCGTTACGATCGAAGCCATCGAATCTCGTGATGGTCAATGTGCCACATATACAGGTGCCCCTAAACAACTGGTGGAATGGTTAGGCAGCGACGTACCGCACGGTGCACATGTTTGCCCAATTAAAGAGGGCGTCATCCGTTGGAAAGACCGCGTCAGTATTCCCTATGAACCGATGCTGGGTTGCATAGGCACAGCGCCCGATTGGGGCGTGCCCTCCACAGCACCGGCCGGACCCCATGGCGGCAACATGGACCTAGTCGAGGTCTGTCCGGGCAGTACGATCTATCTACCGGTAAAAGTCACCGGCGGATTTTTGTATCTGGGCGATGCACACGCCGCCATGGGCCACGGCGAACTATCAGCCACAGGTCTAGAAATGGCAGCGTACTCCACGGTCACTGTCCGGCTTGTCAAACAACCAAAGCTGACCGGTGTCCGCATCAGCCATCCCAATTTTTTGATGTGCGTCTCCACACAGGGCAATCACGAACGCGCCATCGCAGAAGCCTACGCGCGATTGATTCTGTGGATGGAAAGCGATCACAATTGGAATCGATGGGACGCATACGACCTACTCACGCATGTCGGCCGTTTATCCATCGGCTACTACGGTACCGGTACCGTGGGTGCCAAAATCGAGCGGCAGTATCTATGAAGTACATGGACAATCCTGTTGTAGCCCCGGCACGCCTCTTGTAGCCCCGGCACTCCGTGACGGGGCAGCGCAAGTCGTCGGCCCGAAATCAATCAGGCAATTTACTTTACGTATCAACTAACTGTCGGCTTTTATTTTCTATTCACTCGGGAGTACACCGCTGATTCGATCTATCTTGTGCATCTGGTTTTGTTTGGTAGGTAGCCTTTGGACCACCCATTCGAACGCGGCGGACTCTGAATATGAATGGCAACTGGTAACCATGAATGCGCCTTGGTATGGTCGCGACGGGGCTGGCATTCTCAGCTACAAAGATGAATTGTGGTTATTGGGTGGTTGGAACCCGAGCAATCGGCAGATCTTCCCTATGATTTGTACCAACGATGTGTGGCGTTCCGCCGACGGAGCTAACTGGACGTTAGTCAAGCCCAACACATTTAAGGACAGCGCGTTTGATCCGACCAGCGATTGGGAGGGACGTCACACGGCCGGTTACGCTGTCTATCGCGACAAGATGTGGATTGTCGGCGGCGACTGCAACCAGAAGCACTATCAGAATGACGTCTGGAACTCGACCGATGGCAAAACCTGGCACTACGTCAATCGTGGCCAGGATGTCCCTTGGGCTCCGCGCGTGTTGCATTACACCGTGGTACATGCCGACAAGCTCTGGGTGATCGGCGGCCAGTCCATGCCCGCGTTTGCACCCGGTCCGGAAAAATTCTATCGCGATGTCTGGACAACCACTGATGGTGTGAAGTGGCAAGAAATCACACCTCAAGAACCATGTTGGTCACCGCGAGGCATGATCGGTGGCAGTGCTGTGATGAACGGCCGCATCTGGATCTTGGGGGGCGGCACCTACGATACACCCACGACGCCTCAACGGAAATTTTTCAATGACGTGTGGAGTTCGGCCGACGGTGTGCAATGGACCCAGCACACTGCGCAAGCCCCCTGGCATCCGCGACAGTATCATGACGTGGCTGTTTGGGACAACAAACTTTGGGTGATGGAGGGCTATCATGAAAAAGGCGGCAATCGAAACGACGTTTGGTATTCTTCGGACGGTGCCACTTGGACCGAACTGCCGAATACTCCTTGGAAACCTCGGCACGCAGCCAGCCTGGTAGTCCATCGCGGGGCGCTCTGGATGATAGCCGGCAATAACATGCAGCCCGACGTCTGGCGCCTGGTTCCACGACCCGCTCGCCGCAAATAGCGGTGATGAGCCAGTCGCAGTATCCGCTTTCGGGATTAAGCCACATTCAACGCGAGCATAGCATGGTTGTTTCGTTTCAAACTTGACGAACGCCGGCGCGTACGAGCAACTCTTGGAGAACGGGCACGCTCAGCGGTTTTACATAGTGACCATCGAAACCTGCGGAGAGTGCTCGATCATGATCGCCAGCTTGACCATAACCAGTTACCGCCACAATTAGGGCCTCATCGACGGGCGTTATTGTCCGCAAGTGTTTAACCACGGCATAGCCATCCATCTTGGGTAATCCGATGTCTAAGAGCACAACATCGGGTGTGAAAGACTGTGCCGTGGCGATGGCCGCAGCGCCTTCGTGGGCTACGCGCACTTGATGCCCGAGAAGTTCTACCAATCGCGCGGTCATCGTGGCCAGGTCTTGATTGTCATCGACGATCAAGACTCGCAGAGCTTTTGCGGCTGGTTGCCAACTAGGTGACGCTGGTACCTCGGTGGCAGATGGTTGTTCGAGCAAGGGTAGGACAATAGTAAACTGGCTACCTTGACCTAAACCAGCGCTATGGGCACGGACTTCGCCACCATGCAGATCCACAATTTGCTTCACAACTGTCAAGCCGATCCCCAATCCACCTTGGGAGCGATCCAAGGTACGGCTGCCCTGTGAAAACAAGTCGAAGATGTGGGGAGTCAGTTCGTTGGAAATACCTGGCCCATTATCCTTGATGCAAAAGATGACGTTTTGCGTCAAGCGTTGGACCGATGCCTCCAGTTCTCCTCCGACGTGCGTATATTTGCAAGCGTTCTCGAGGATGTTTTCCAGTACCTGACATAGTCTGGTCTGATCGCCCGAAACCATCAGTGGTTCGGCGGGAAGTTTTAATGTAAGCGTATGCTTACGCAGTTGGATTTGCGACCGGATCGTCTCGATGGCGGACTCCATCAAAGCGCCGGCGTCCAGCGGTTTGAGTTTCAGCTCGATTCGATTGCGCAATAACCGCGAGATATCTAGCAGATCGTCCACGAGGCGACTAACTTTCGTGGTTTGTCGCTGCGCGATAGCCAGGGCAGGTTCCATCACCGCTGGATCACCGTGGGCAGCGTTCATCAAACTCAACGCCGATGTAAT
>JADLDX010000482.1 GCA_020846515.1 Pirellulaceae bacterium | reverse complement strand
GGATCGCGATCTATTGCTTGCGGCAACTCACTTAACCATCGCAGGCATGATCCTCGCCGGACTCGTGGTCGGAGCCTCCAAGGGCTGGATCTATATTCGTCACGAATATCCAGAGCAAGCTCAAGCGCTACGAGACGAAATTGAGCGTGCCAAAAACGAAAGAGCCTTAGGCGACAATATCTTTAGATCCGGCAAGCGTTTCGAGCTGGAAGTATTCGTGAGCCCGGGCAACTATATCTGCGGAGAACAAACCGCCCTCATCGAAGCTATGGAAGATAAGCGGGCCGAGCCAAGAATTCGCCCGCCGCAACTGAGCACCAATGGATATAAAGATCAGCCAACCGTACTCAACAATGTAGAGACATTTGCTTGGATACCAGCCATCATGTTGCGCGAAACTGGTGAATGGTATGCAGTTCAGGGACGCAAAACGGGCCCCTTGGTAGGTAGAAGCAGTCCACTGATGAAAGGCCAGCGGTTCTTTTCTGTCAGCGGCGATGTCTGTCGTCCCGGAGCCTATGAAGTGCCCACTGGTATTCCTCTGGGCGAACTGATCAGTGAATACTGTGGCGGCATGTTGCCCGGCAAAGAACTGGTCGCTGTAGCGCTCAGCGGTCCATCCAATGGTCTCCTGCCAGCCAGGATCCCAGTCAACCTGCTGAAGAAAGATTTTGCGAAGTACTATCCGACCGGCGGTCAGGAACTCGACGTCCTGGATATTCCTCTGGATATCAATGTTGCCCGAGAACTTGGAATTCTTATCGGCGCAGGCATCGTCATTTATGGATCGGGGTGCGATCTACTGGCAGAAGCGCTAAGCTTAAGCGCCTTCTTCCGAAACGAATCGTGCGGCAAATGCGTGCCCTGTCGCATTGGCTCGCAAAAGATCACTCAAATCGGCTTTGACATATTCGACGGCAAAGTTCGCCCAGAAGAACTGCCCACGCTTAAAGCGAATGTCTCAACCCTTTCCGAGATTATGAAAGTTACCAGTATCTGTGGCTTGGGACAGGTGGCGCACCAACCTATGCAGTCCGTCGTGCGTTACTTTCCCGAACTGCTCGATAAAGCGTGCCAGTCAACGCGCCAGGCAACGCGCCAGGCAGAATAGTCGGGCGAATGCCATAGCGGCCATCGCACCGGTTGTTCGATCGTCCTGAAGAGAAGATAAAATTTGCAAAGAGCGAGTTTAAGAAATCCGCTACCGTTTTGTCACGATGAATGTGCCCTAATCCCAAATCGGACGTGTCGACGTGCTTAATGCAGACCCCAAGCTCGCTACAGTTGATATCACCACCGAACCTCGTATCGAGGATGAAGGCCTCTTCGCGCGCGACGTTGACGGACGCTTGATTCGTTTGGAACGAGCCCAGGCGCAGGACTTTGATAAAACCATAAAGTTGAAAATTGACGGAGTGGATGTCGAGATCAAGAAGGCGGTGGAAACACGCGATAGCGAAGGCGACATCATTCGTGATTCCGAGGGACGCCCCATTCCGCGATTTTCCACCATCTATGATGCCGCTAGCCAGGCGTTTGTTAGTGGTACGACCGACGTGCATCCCATTCCGACGCTTTGCCATCGTGAGCATCTCCCGCCGCTGGGCGCCTGTCGCGTATGTTTAGTAGAAGCCGCGGAGATGACCAGGCGCGGCCTAAAAAGACAGTTCGTCCCAGCCTGCGTGCAGCGCGTTAGCGACGGGATGGAAGTTCATACGCTCAACAGTACCGCAGATAGCGATGCGGCGACACGCGTTCGAGATGCGGTGCGCGTCATTACCGAGCTGATGTTGGCTGATCATGCTCCGACCGCCACTCCCACAGAAACGCTCATCGCGTCAAACGAGCTCTTGCAAGTTAAGCAACGGCTAGGCATTGATACGCCTCGCTTCAGTCCAAAGCCGCGATCAGGCAAACTAGACTTATCCAGCTATATGATCAATGTCAATCGGGACGAATGCATCATGTGCGGACGGTGCCAGCGTGGCTGTAACTGGGTCAAAGAAAATAAAATCATCGGTCGCAGTGGTAAGGGTTATGAAGCGAAAGTCATATTCGGTCTAGACGCGGCGATGAGTGATAGTGGCTGTGTTTCCTGCGGAGAATGCGCCATCAGCTGTCCCACAGGTGCAATGACATTCAAAGAGAGCTTTGTCAGTGAACACCTCGGCCGGGTGCGGGCTGAATTGCAACAACCTGGAACGGAACTAACCATCGATGAATTGGTCAAAATCGATTGGTTCCGAGGCATACCCTACAAGTTCCTCCTCTTGAATGCCGCCAGCATCACGCGCCGCCACCTTCAGCCGGGTGAAGAATTGTGCAGGGAGGGCGACTATGGTTCAACCGCTTTCCTCATTGAGGGTGGTAGCTTTGAAATCAAAATCAAATCTCAAACCGATCTACGTTTACAAACTAAACAGGCTAGCGGATTGTTGGGTTGGCTGGGCCGACTAACCACCGGTACGACACCATCGACGGATAAACGCGGGCCACGTTTGCTGGACGCAGGTGGACAAACCGTTACGAGCAATCAACCGATCATTCGCACGGTCGACGATCGAATCCTGGGCGAAATGTCTTGCTTAAACCGTTCACGTAGGTCTGCCTCCATCATCGCCCGCGAAGTGTCATCGGTCCTAGAGATCCGTCGCAACGTGCTCGATATGCTCTTGCGAAATCGAGCCAGTCGGGAAATTCTGGACAAGGTGTATTTCGCTAGAATAAAGACGCAGCTGAGCAGTCTACCGATGTTCCAAGACGTCGACGAACAAACCAAAGAACAAGCCGTCACGTGGTTAAAGCAGCATGCAGAGCTCGTTCGGGTCGATCCCGGTCAACCGATCTTTAAACAGGGTGATCAGGCGGATAACTTCTATATCGTCAGCCTGGGATTCGTCAAAGTTTCGCAAAAACTTGGCGAATCCGAACGAGTCATACGATACATCGGACCAGGAAACTCCTTCGGCGAGATCGCGCTGTTATCCAAACTAGACGAAATCCGGGAACTCAATCCAGGCGTGTTGAATGGCAAACGCACAGCCACTTGCTCCGCCCTGGATCACGTTGAACTGTTCAAGATCTCCGGCAGCGATTTTCAGACGCTGGTCGCCAACTTCCCATCACTCAAAGGCAGCTTCATCGCCGAGGCCAAACGCATCCTGGCTCGTGACCAGGAACAACAAAAACGCATTCAGTACGATTGGGACCGCGACTTCGTTGAGCAAGGCCTGTACGGCGCACAGAATCTGCTGGCCATCGATTTGGAGCGTTGCACGCGGTGCGATGAATGTACCAAGGCCTGCGCAGACACGCATCAAGGCGTGACGCGGCTTATTCGCGACGGCATGCGCTATGATCGTTTCTTGATCGCTGCCAGCTGCCGCTCGTGCATGGATCCTTACTGCATGGTCGGTTGCCCAGTGGATGCCATTCACCGCAACGGTGAATCTCTACAAATCGAAATCGAAGATTACTGTATTGGTTGTGGGCTGTGCGCCGAGAACTGCCCGTACGGGAATATCAATATGCACGGATTCCCCAAACGCGATAAAGAAACCGGACAGAAGGTCATTCAGCAACGGGCCACAACTTGTGATATGTGCATGGATGTCGGCGGCGGCCCAAGCTGTGTGCGCGCTTGCCCCCATGACGCGGCCTATCGTGTCGACGGCAAAGGTCTCCATCAACTAACTGCCCTCAACAAGACATCCTGGTAAAGATTGCCTGTTAGGCAAAACGTACTCTGTTTTCGGAAAGTGCTCGTTAGTTTGAATGTGACGAACCGATTCATGAACGGACTGCCCTCAAAGGAACGCCGATCATGGACAAATTCAAAGCTTTACTAGCATTGGGAATCTTGATCGCCTTCGGGCTTTGGTTGCCGCAACTGCACGCGCAAACCCAACGTTCCGTTAGCCAGGAACAGCCCGAATCCAGACCCGTGCGTGCTGTTCGCTACTCGCTCACAGATGCAATCACAGATTCAATCACAGATTCGGCCAAAGACTCGGCCACCGACGGTGATGGCCATAGCATGGATAGGCTGTCGGAAGAGGCGG
>JADLDX010000481.1 GCA_020846515.1 Pirellulaceae bacterium | reverse complement strand
TCGCATCCGCCGATCCGTTGGGTTGATTTGCTGTATCGATATTGGCGTTGCCACCGGCTTGCGTCAGCTGGGGCGACAATGGATCCTCTTGCGTGACCTGATACTTGACCACGGCTTCAGCCGGATCGATCAGCAAGGCTTCGAGCGGATAATCACTGGCTGGCAGGATAGCAAAAGCGAGCAGCATCATACCGCCCATGGCCAACACAGAGCCGCTGAACAGACTCCAGCCTCCCCCTGACCAGGTGCGAGCGCCGGCAATTTGGCTGCCGAACGAGACACATACCAGCAGAAGTGCCACTGCTCCCAAAAAGCAGGCGGCCAGCATCAACCAGTGCGCGCGAGAGAGCATCACCAATTGCGAATCGCGTTGCGTCTCTGAGGCTGTACTGATGGCCGTTGGCCGCGCCAGGGCTGCGATTTGCACCGGCCTATTCAATTGATCAAATCGATACACCGTCACATCGTGCTGCTTGGCCAATTCGCCCAGCACCGGCGAAGCACCGATCAACTGGGCCGCTTCATCGGCTCGAGTTTGTGAACTGGTGGCACCACTGGCGCTACTGGTCCCCGGCAAGGACATGCTCAACGAAGTATCCACCAGGATCGCGACGCGCGAGTTGCGAGTCACTCGCAATTCCGAACGCTTGTCCAATTGAAAGAAATACAGGATCAGGCCGGCAAACGCCACTAGGCGCAACATCAACAATGCCCAACGTACCGGGCGCTGTTGCTCATGCGAATCATGACGATACCACCAGATGACATAGCTGATGACGCCGATGACCGCGACCAGGAACAACAGATAGTGCCACCACTGATCGAGCTGTTCCAGACGCGACCATTGGTAATAGACGCGTGTTTGTGCTAACCACGGTTGAGGCAACATTATGCGGCTCCTGACCGTGCAAGTTTGGGCACATGATAACTGGCCGAATAGGCCAAGGCTTGTTCAATCAACAGCATGGCAATTAGCAACACCAGTAACAATGTGCTGTAGGATGCGCCCTCTGGTGACCAAGCGGCACCGCTGAGCGACTCGGCCGACTGCACACTGATCTTCATGGGACTGAGCCGTTCTTCTAGTTCGCTCTTGGTGACCCGTGCCAGGTTCCCTTCGCTGGCGGCGACGTTATGCGCCACATTACGTACCACTTTGCCACCATCGGTCGTATCCATCCAGAGTTCAAAAACTCCTGGCCGCAACAGAGCTTCGACAGATTCGTTATCCGCGGTCAAATCAATCGCCAGCTTAACCGTCACCGGCCGATCGGGCGCGAAGTTGCTCGTTGGGCCACTTGCCGGTGTGTTACTAGCAGCAGTGACAGCCGCTGGTGTCTGCGTGCCGGCGCCTGGTGCATTAGAGGCGGGTGCGCTCGCGTCCAATTGCAATGTCAGTTTGGCTCGCAAGTTTTCGCTGGTCGCCGGCAACAGCACTTCCGCAGTCGGCAAGAAGGTGGCGTCGGCAAACGTGGCAACAATGGGCGTGGCTACAAGCTCACTGGTCGAGTCTCGCCTAAAGCTGCCCAGGTATCCCATCATGCGGAGCGAGAGTACCACGAAGGTCGGATCCTGTGCCCAAGTACTCCAACTACTATTGGGTCCAGCGCCACTTAAACTAGCGCCGCTACCTGCTCCCCCGGTCAAACCTGTTAATACGGCCACGACGTGACCATCGCCGTAACTTTTATCTAAGATCAGGGGTCTTCGGTCCGGGCCAAGCGCGACTATGTCTACTTTTCCATCGCCGTCCAACTTGCTGGTAACTTCCAGCATTTGACGAATTTCAATCAGTTGAAAGGGTGAGGCCGATAAATTCTTGAGCGGCGCGAGAATTGGGTGATCGGTGGCGGTCACTTGTGGTTCCGTGTTGCCTGGTCGATTGATGATCTCGGCTACACCGCCAATGGACACAGGAAAGAAACCTGCGCCGTTTCGATAGTATTGTTCGTTGATCACACCCACGTTGCTACTGGGACCAGCGAACAGGGCCAAACCACCGCCGGCCTTCACGTAGTCCTCTAAACGCGTGATCGCTTGCGGTTCCAGCCGCGGAACTTCCAGCAAAACTACCGCGTCCCATTCGGCCAACGCTTCGGGCGTTACATCACGCAAGTAACCTGCATCGCGAACATCAACCGACATGCCGGTGGACTGGCGACCATCGGGTTGTAACGCAGTCTTCAAAAAGAACGCGGTCGTGGGATCGGCGCTACCATCGATGACCAAAATCTTCTGTGACTGGCGAATGCCAATCACGCACCAGCGATGATTATCGATATCCAAGCGATCCTCGGCCAAGGAGACTTCGACAACATGCTGACCCGAAGTGGCGAACACTAGTTGGACTTGTCGCATCAATGTTTCGCCAGGTGCGATCTCTTCGACCACCACCGGTGGCGCTTCGATTGTTTCACCTGAGTAGCGGCTGTCGACCAGTGGGCTGACTGTACCGTCGGGGTACAACATGGACCGCACTTTCACCACGACATTGCGTGCGGCCAATTGGCCATGGTTGGTTATCTGAAACTTAATCATCAACGGCACACCGGCCGCCCAAGTCTCCTGCTCTGGTTGCAACGCGACGATGCCTAGATTGTTGGTCGATGGTTCGGCACAGTCGATGAACTGTATGCGTGAGGCGCCACGTACCAACGGAGTCAGTCGTGATTTGAGCGATTCAGGCTGGCCCCATTCATTGCGACGCAGGTCGGTGACGAAGTACAGTTCGACTTGTTCGCCCGCTTGGGAAGTGATCATGGGTGCGACCAATTCCACGGCCGGTTCTGGCGAAAGTTGTAACGAAGAGGGTTGTGAGGCCACAATCCGATCCAGCAGTCGGCTGGCGTCGCGTGGAATGGTTTGCGAGATAAGATCGGCCGCGACATCGACTCGAGCCTGTTCTTTGCCGGCGCGGGCCGCCAGTTCAGCGCGACTCCAACGCAGGAGCGTCAGTTGATGTTCGCCCGGTTGAGTCGATATGGCACGAATGAGCGCTTGCACGGCCGTCAGGCCGCGCGTGTAGGCTGACTCACCCTTCTCTTGTTCCGACATGGAGTAGCTGTCGTCCAGCAGCACATAATGATGCGTGATGCGTCCACCGAACCAGCCCAAGCTCTGCGAACTGCTGACCCATCGGGCGAGCATGGCCACCAATAAAAACATGGCCAGAATGCGTGAGGCCAGCAGTAGCCATTGTTTCAGCAGTACCCAGCGTCGGTGCTTGCGATAACTTTCCATAAGGAAGTCCATCGCGGCCCAGCTCTGCTTGCGATGACGCAGCATATTGATCAAGTGCACCAGAATCGGTACACCCACCAACATAAAACCCCATGTCAGCGGTTGAAAGAGAAACTGCATCAGCGTCCTGTCACAATCAATCCAGTAAGAGACACATCGAATCAGGCAACGAGCGCAGGCCCCGTCATTTTTAGTTCAAGAAAGCCGGGGTGAACGCCTGTCGTCCCATCGGGTATGAATCGTCGCATTATAACGACATCTGGCGCGCCGTGGGCGCAGCTCAACCGTGCGAGCAACGGCGCCAACCGCCGTTCACTTCGACGACTTGGCCATTGATAAACGCGGCCGCTGGACTAACCAACCAGGCAACTGCTTCCGCCACATCCTCCGGTTCGCCCCAGCGAGCCAATAGCGCTTCGCTACGGGCGCGATGGTCCCAATAGTCGCTGGTGCCTTCTCCCCAAGCCGTGCGGATCCAGCCGGGAGCAATACAGTTCACCCGCGCCACCGGTCCCAGCGTCTGGGCAAAGCTCTTGCTAAAGGCCATGACGGCCGATTTGACGGTGCAGAACAGTTGTCCGCTATCGCCTTCCATACCATGCGGTGCCTGGTCCCATCCCGTATTGATCAGCACGGGTCGAGAGGTCCCTTGGTGTGCGTCGGCACCGGCCCGCCAGCGCTGGGCGACGGCGCGACTGATCACCATCGTCCCCAGCACATCCACTTGCCAAAGTTCGGTCAGGCGATCAGCGAAGGGGCGATCGCGTAGAGTTCCAGTCAAGACATCGGCACCGGCATTATTGATCCAGGCGTCGACGCGACCTTGCCAATTGAAGGCACAGTCGACAAATTGTCGAAGAGAGTTGGCGTGGCGGTAATCGGCAGTCGCCGCGCGAACTTGCACGCCGAAATCGCGTGCGTCGCTGCAGGTTTCCTGCAAGCCGCGGAGGTTGCGGCCGGTGTGAGCGAAGATGGAAAAGCCGTCAGCGGCCAGCTTCAGAGCAATGGCTCGACCGATGCCTGAAGCGGCTCCGGTCACGACGGCTACCGGAGCCTGGTCATGGTTCATCGACTACTTCTTTTCTTTAGCCAATTGCCGGAAATAACCTTCAATGACTTCACGATAGTGCGATGGTAGCTCTTGAGTCATGCGTTGCAAGGAGGCTTGACGCTCAGCCGGCGGCAGATTGCCCCAACCATCGCGTTTGCCAATGTTCTTTTGGTCGACGTCGCCCGCGCCGGGCGGCCCACCAGCCAACTGCGTATCCTGCATCGGCTGGCTATTACCCTGCTGCTGCTTTTGATTCTGTCCGTTGGCCTGCTGTTGCTGTTGCTGCTGTTGTTGCAATTGCTGTTCAATTTGTTCGATCATCTTGTCCAGCTTGTCAACAATTTCCTTTTCTTCTTCGCGCACGCGTGTACCGGCACGTCCGAGGTCTAGACGACGTTGCACATCGTTCATCATGCGCGCGATTTCATCCAGCGAGTCATTCTTCAGTGGCTTGATATCCGCCGACATTAGCTGGGCGACTTGCGTGAACCGCACCGGCAATTCGGTCTGACGCTCTAGCAGCAGATCAACATTGGCCAGACACTCTTTCTTTTGCAAAAGGTGGTGCTGACAAACCGCGCGATAAAAAACCAGCGAGGCGGGGTCACAGATTTGGTCAACGGCCAGGCCGGTCAACGTTTCGAGTGCTTCGTCGTATAGGCGACGTTGGGCCAGAGCGCGACCACAGGCCAATCGCACGGCGTCTTGCAACCAACCGGGGACATCGCTGGTCAGCCAGGTCAATTGCTTGACCAAGACAGGTTCACCGGCTGGATCATTCAGCTTGGCGACCAATTCAGAAATTCTTGGCTCAATAATGGAGGCAGCAGATAGGACACGTTCCAAAAGAGCTGGTCCTTTGATGTCCGCAGAGGACAACTTCCATTGCTCCAGGACTCGCTCCCGCAGCTCGGGGGAGGCCTGCACCTGATCTAGATAGCTAAGCAGATGCTGCTCGATCAGGGCGACTTCCGGCCACTTCCAACTAGCCGCTTTCTGTAGTTGGTCAGCCGCGGCGGTGCCGGTATCAGCGGCCGAGGCTTGGGTCGTTACGCCACCGCTAAGGAGAGAAAGAACTCCAATAGCACATAAACCATTTCGCAGCCATGGCTGCCAGGCACTCGCTCGCTGCATGCTTTCGATCCCTCAAGTCAAGCTGGGCCAAACTCTAGGAGCAATACCGTTGTTCGGACAATCGCACGCAGCACGAATGCTAGTTCGTTTGGCCAGACACTTCATTCTACCAGAGACAATGGTGCCAGGCCAATAAGAATGCCAGCCTTTTTTCCCTGTTAACCGACTTCGGCTGGCCGCGGCACGCCACGAGCAGAGCGGGGGCATACCGGGGACACACACAATCCGCCCTTGTGCTAGCAATCAGAGATTGCCTGTGTCCCCGAGTGATTACGCGGCTTGCGGGAGGTCGACGCTCCTGCGGAGACAAGTTTGCAAATCACTCGAACATCCATGCCGGTTGAGGTCGTGCTATGGCCGGCCGGTGGGACACCCTGGCGGTGGGACACCCGGGGACACACACAATCGTCGTTTGCTAGCATAAATGTACTTTGCGTGTGCCCCCGTGCTATTTGCGCACAATCATCTATTGCTAGCATACGCCCCCCACTAGGGACACGCATAACTATCGATTGCAAGCATAAGCGTTGGCTTCGGGGACACAGACATGGAGCTTTTATGCTAGCAATGAATGATTATGTGTGTCCCCGGTTGTTCTTGTACCCAAGGTGCGCGGCTCCATCTGTGCTATTTGAGTTAGCACAGATGGCAATGCCGAAGCACAGATGGTTATGCCCTCGGAGGTTATGCCCTCGGGGACACACACAATCCGCCCTTGTGCTAGCAATCAGAGATTGCCTGTGCCATGACCATGGTCAATCGACATGGCCAATCCATCGCGCTTTGCGGCTTGCCTCCGCACGCGGTCAGGACGTACCGGGGACACAGGCAATCGTTCTCCAGGCAAAAGCTAGCATTACCTTCACAAGACACCCGCGGACACTCACAATCGTCGTTTGCTAGCATAAATGCACTTTGCGTGTGTCCCT
>JADLDX010000480.1 GCA_020846515.1 Pirellulaceae bacterium | reverse complement strand
GTGAGGCTTTCGGCTTTGATCGCAATCTTCGCCGAAGGATCGACGGCATCGAGTGACACGCTCATGCGAGGGCCTCATTGGGCGAAACCACCATCGCCTTCCAAACACCTAGAGCGCTCGAGGCAATGGAGATAACGAAAACGATAATCGCGAGCTGGATCAAGTCTTCGCTGGTGATGATCACGCGGCGGGGAAATTTGGGAAATATCTGCTGGCCAACGATATAGGCGATCCCAAATCCGCTGGCTCCGAGAATCAGTGCCTGCTGCAATATTAAGCCGAGCAGCACACTGTTCGACGCGCCGATCAATTTGAGAAGTGCAATGGAGTGCAGCTTGTCCAAGGTGAGTGTGTAAAGGATGAGCGCCATGATGATTGTGGCAATGATGGTCAGCAAAATGCGAAAGAGCCCGATCTGGCTTCGAACTTTCTCGACAGATCCTTTTAGTAACAAGTTGCGCTGCTCGTCCGCTGTGTAGACCGTCACATCCGTCCAACCTCCGATGACTTCCGCGACCGCTTTTGCATCGGACGGATGTTCAAGCGTTATCAGTACCGCGCTGATGGATGGTCGAGCAATAGCCGGAAGTTGGCCTGATTGACGGGTTGCATTCTCAAGCAGTGCAGGTTGCTGGATCGCGGCGTCAAACAGTCGCCCACGTGATTCGCGAGCTGCACGCTCCAAGCGAACCGCTTCCCCTGGAACATCGAGTTGCACGGCCAAAGCATCCGCAGAACTTAAGAATGCAATACCATCACCAGCCGAGCTGATCATGCCACGGCTTATGCCGACGACTAGATAAACTTCGTTGCCAATCTCGATCTGTTTCCCCAAGGGAAGCTTCAACGTCTGGTCTGCGATGATTTCAAATCGTGCCTGACCAAGCGGGCGGCCTTCCACCAACGGAATCCAGTCTCCCTTGTCGGTCGGCCAGCTCAATCCGAGCACGGCCATCCGTAGAACTCGATCGCCATCTTGTCGCTGGATCGTGTGATAGACGAACTCACGAGCAACTCGAACTCCTGGTACTGCTAAAGCGCGATCCGAGAGCTTGGCAGGAACGCGAGAGATTTCAGCAAAAGGCCCTCTGGTACTTCGCTGCACGACCCACAGGTCAGCATCGAGCCGGTCGATCAAAAGCGTGGCATCCTCGACAACTCCACGATAGATCCCTCCCATGCCCATGACTACCATCAATAACATTCCGATACCAACCGCAGTCAGAACGAAACGCCCGATGTTGTAACTGATATCTTTGATTGCCAAGTTCATGGAAGCTTCACCTTCTGCCCGTCTCGCAACTTGGCTCCGTCGGGTGAGCAAAGCAGGACATCGCCCTCGTTTACACCGCTACTAACAGCGATCTGATCTCTCGCTCGAAGAATCACGTCGACCGTCTGAACTTTTGCCACGCCAGACTGCTGGACGAATATGGTCGCTTTATTTCCCTCGAGCTCGCAAAATTTGAGTGGCACCGTTAGTGCATCATCCGATCGTCCGTTTTCAATGTAGACTTCTGCGCGTTGACCTATCGCCCAGTACTCCGGACGTTCGAGTAATTCGACGTCCACAATCACCTCTCTCGTTTCGCGGTCCGCTTCTCGGCCAATGCGAACAACCTTGCCCAGAAAGGAACGCTGCGGCTCGGAGCGAAAGACAATCCGACTCAGTTGCTCGAGACGCAGTTTTGCGATTTCGGTTTCATCAACCCAGGCGCTAATCCATAGGCTATCCATCGAGATGAGTGTGAGGATATTCGTGCCAGGAACAACGATGTCGCCAACCTCACGACGCCGTTTGATCACCAGCCCGTCAAACGGGGCCTGGATGAGAGTGTCTGAAAGTCGTGCCTTGTGGTAGGCAAGCAACTCTTGTGCAGCGAGGAGAGACTTCTTTCCTTGCACGATGGCGGATTCGGCTGCTCCAAGACCGGCTTGGGCCACGGTCAAGGCTTCCAACGACTGATCAAGTTCTTCGCGGCTAATGGCACTCTGCGAAGCGAGCGACACCTTCCGCTCATGGCTACTGGTCGCCTGCTTCGCTACTGCCTCAGCGCGAGCCTGATCCGATTCGAGTCGATCAATATTGGCCTCAGCGACTTCGACGTTGGCCGCCGCGATGGCAACTTGCTGCTGCAATTCCGCGTCATCAAGGCTTACCAGTTTCTGACCGGCCTTGACCTTGTCGCCTTCATCTACAGTCAGTTCAAGGATGCGCCCCGCAATCTTAGGGCTGATCATCGTTTGCGTGCGAGCCTCGAGTGTGCCCGTCCCCATGACTTCCGACGCGAGAGCACCCCGTGCAACGACATGGGACTCCACTGTTACTGGAGCCCAGAGTCTCCAGTAGAGCAGCCCGCCAGCAACCGCTGCAACTGCCGCGATCTTCAAGGAGGTGAAAAGTATGCGTTTCATCATTGCCTAGACTGTCGATTCTGACTTGGGAAAGATCAATTGCCACGCGAACGCAAGCAGCTATTTGTCGGGAACGCCTGTCGTTTCAGAGGGGCTTGCCGCTGGATTGTCTTTTGGTGCAGCAACAATCGGCATGGTGATCACGACTCCTGCCGTTCTATCTTCATTGCTTGTGCGGCGCGGTACGTGGCATTTAAGGCATTGCGATCCCAAGCGAATCGCTCCGGCATATTGGTAGCTGCGTTCCTCGATTTTTTCTGTCATTTGCTTTCCTGCGGCGAGCTCCTTTACTGCGGCCTTTTCGAAGGCGGACTTTGCTTGGTGGTCGACGTTGACTAAGTCCGTATTCACCGTCAGCCACTTCATCTGCACGTCATAGCTCTTACCCATTTCGTGAAAAACGTCTTCGAGCGATGCGGATGGGATGGCATGAGCGTTTTCTTCGTCGAAGAAATCACGATGCATAATTTGCAAAGCACCACGCACCATTTCGTGCAAAAGCTTCGCACGTGATCGGGCTTCCTCCGGAGTGCTAGGAGGAGAGATTTCAATTTCACTCTTGGATTGGCTCGTCGGTTGATTCTCGTCACCGAGTACCAAGGCTGATGCCAACATCAAGACAGCAAGTAGGCGAAAATGAATGAAGACGTTTTTAAGATTCATCGCGTGGCCTCAACGGTCATCGGCCGAGCGTCGGCAGGGGCGTCGTCTAAACACTTTACGCAATTGAGTTCGAACCCGAGCATTGCGTCGCGACCATCCGGCGACAGAACCCATGGTCGATGTACCAGAGGTGGATCGTGTCGAACGTGCTGATTGTGGCCGCACGATAGTTGTGCAACCCAGTGTCCTTCATCGTCGAGGTGATAGCCGGTGATCTGCCTTGAGCAGCTGGGAGTCGAGCCAATCATCGCGAAGCACCTTCGCAAAGCGGCAGAATTGGACTGGTTGATTCGACGAGGTCCCGGATCGTCACACCTCCGAACGCCTTTTCCATGGCTTCGTAGGCCTTATCGAGTTCCGCGTGCAAGGGACACAAGCTCGTATGGGACTTTAGCCCAAGTGGACATCTCTTGATCCTCGCAATGGGCTCAACGGTGTTGATGACATCCAGAATCGTCAGCTTATTCGTCGCGTAAGTCAGCTCGTAGCCGCCACCGGGACCAGATCGCGATTGCACTAAGCCTGCGTTGCACAGGTCCTGGAGGACGCGGGTCAGATAGCGACGCGGAACTTTGGTCTGCTCTGCCAGCACGTTGGCTGACAGCGGCCTATCAACTTGGCTTCCCATGCAGGCTACCGCACGGAGGGCATATTCGGCTGTTTTAGAAAGCATTCAATGAGCCTATCGCAGTGACACAAGCAAACTCGGGCCGCCTCGGCTGGCGACTTAAACTATACGCGTGGGTGCAGATATAAGCTTAGCTGGTTATTCGCTTCTTAACAATTGCAACCGCTCCGAGGCGTGCAACTAATCACTGGCAAAAGTGGCGGAAACGTCGGCCTGGGTCGCAAATTCGGAACTCTTCTCACCCTTTTCTGCGCGGGACAGCCACCCCGGCTGAATAATGCACCTGGAAGTGCAGATATTGCATGCGTGCACGCTCTTCGAGCGCGGTCGGCGATTTGGTCAGGGAGGGCCTCATGGACATCAGAAGCATCATTTTGGGCGTTGGTGCCCTGTTCTTGCAGTTGAACACGGTGATGGCGCAGCCTTGTAGCTACCAGGCGACATCTCAGTGGCCTTCGCTTTTATGCCAGCCAACGACTGAACAATACGCACCGATTCCACAAATCCAGCGTGGCTGGGAAACGTACTATCCGAACCATGGATTACCGACACCAAGAACAGCATTTGACGGTAATGGCTGTTCAAGTTTTCAACAACCGATCTCACCGCAACCGATCCATCAGAGATACTATTCATTGCCACCACAGTCGGCTCCATGTCTCGCACCGAGCGTAGGCACCGGGGGGTGTGGGAGTTGGCAGGAGGACCAACGATTGTTTCAGAATGTATTTGCTAGGGGATTCTATGGAGGACTGGAACTGATTTGGATAAGGCCCAACTTTGATCAAAATGTGGCCATGATTGTGGACCCGCCCGTTGGAAACACGTTGGTGCCGTTTGAGTACGACTACCAACTGTCACCGCGAGCTTGGTTGGGCTGGCAATCCTGTAACGGACTAGGATTTCGAGCAACCTACTTCCGCTTTGACGAATCGGCCAATCGAGAGGCCGTCACTGCCGTGGCGGGAGCGACGCCGGTGTATCTGTTTGTGTACGGGGCTGGCGGCAATCTGTCTCGTAATGCTAACGCCAACGTTGGACAGACGTTCGTATCCAATCATGCGCTGAAGCTAAGTTCGCTCGACCTCGAAGCAACACAACTCTTTCGTTGGCGTCAGTCCCAAGCAATTTTGGGTATGGGAGTCCGCATTGCGGATGTGGAACAAACAGCCAGCGGTGAAGTGTTCAACGCTGGCGGGACACTTGAGGAAGTCGTCCGGAACGACCTTGATCTCGCTGCGGCTGGACCAACTCTATCTGCTCAGTTGACACGTGGTTTCGGCGCTAGCAATTTTGGAATCTTTGCAGCAACGAGGGCTTCTTTGTTGGTGAGTGAAACCGAACAGCGAATTTATGAGATGAAGGGTGCGTATACGACCGAACTGGAGGACATCGCAATTCAGCGAGAAATTCTCGGCAACTTGGAACTTGGCTTAGGACTCCAGTACCAACAAGCGATTGGACAATCTGCAAGCATGTTTGTACGTACTGGCTATGAGTGCCAACTATGGCTCGACGCTGGTGGCCCCGTCGACTCTCACAGCACAATAGGACTCGACGGAATCACTCTTGCGTTGGGCTTGCATTATTGAACTCGCCGCCGGGATCGCCGAGTTCGTCACGGGCAATTGGCAAACGAGCGACGACGGATAACCCATAAATCGCAGCGCACGCAACGATTATCTTGAGCATAACCGAGAGTTGGCCGAAGATCAGCGTGGAACCGACCACCAAGGTCACCATTCCATAAGCGAGATGTTTTACGCTCCGGCGTACTCCACCCTGATCTCGCCAATCTCGAAGTGGCCCACCGACCAGTGGCCATGCCATCGCCTTCGCGTGCATGGCTGGTGAGACGCGCAACAAAAAGTAACACATTAGCAGCAAGAATGGCGTGGTTGGGATTCCAGGCAAAGCAACACCGAGCATTGCCAAAAGAAAGAACACACCAGCCATCAGCCAATAGAGCAGGCCTTTAGCGCCGCGGGCAGTTTCAACCATTGAGACATCTCAAGCGAGCATCCTCCGCCGTTGCTACAGTTGCAGACCAAGCACAGTGGTCCAATGGATCGCTGCAAAGTGCTATTGATCAACAAGATCTACAATTCTGCGCGCGTAAGTCATGCTTTCAACAAGATTGTGACCAACACGGTTGAATCCTCAACTGCTTCGACTGCGTGCGGATCAGCAGCTGAAAGATAGAGCATGTCGCCAGCAACAAGTTCTTTGGCCACTCCCTGAGATGTGAACTTCACGCGTCCTTCCAGACAAAAGACAGTGAGCTC
>JADLDX010000479.1 GCA_020846515.1 Pirellulaceae bacterium | reverse complement strand
CGGCTATGGTTGGAATTGTAGGGCGAAGAGATCCGCCTCCTGCATGACGAACCTCAATCGCACCGGTTTTCCTGCGAGAGAAGAAACATCGCTCCCACTCTTCCAACTAACCTGCTGTTCGATTTTGTCTCCGACCAGGGGGCTACTGTCGGCTAAGGCAAAGCCAGGGAGTGGTTCTCCGGATTCATCCTGGATTTCAACGCGTAAGCTGCCACCGGCGCTGGTCGAATAATTGACCACCAGTGCTTTGCCCGCGAAACGCAATGGTTGAGTCACCATTTCACCGATATCGGCTCCCGCATGTACCGACGCAAAGCCGTCGGTGCGCAGCGTGAATCGTCGGAATGGTGTGGTGTAGATGGACATCTCCTCTGGACCAGTTGGCACGATGTTGAGTGCCGCGTAGTTGGAGCGGTTGCCCCAGCGATTGGGGTCCAGCCCCGGTCGAATAAAGGCTTCGCGGAACGTGCGGTCGTAAGGGCTGGCACCACGAGTGGTCATAAACAGGATGTCAGTGCTCTCGCCTCGTCCCGGATGAAATCGCGTAGGCGTGGCGATGTAAATATGGGGGGCACGAAAGTACGGATGTGTCAGCGTCGTGTAAATGTGTTCGCCAGGAAAGTTAGGCTTTAGCGGTACAGGCTCCGTCCATTTCACAAAGTCCGAAGAAGTGGTTCGACAGACCGACCGCAGTTTCTTTTCTAGAAAGTGCCGGAAGTAACAGACATAGCAGCCCTCTGCTTCCGACCAGAACGCAACATTTTGCGAATCGAATGCGTACTCTTTCGTGTAGGTAATGACGGGCTCGGGGCGCAGTTTTTTCCAATGAATGCCATCAGCCGAAACGAACGCCACTAAGCCTGATTTGACCGTGCCGGCCAATGCCTTGAATCGCTCCTCGGAAGGAACGTTAGGACGTTGGTCCAGAAACGGCGAGAAGTTATGACAGTACGGAGCCTCATGCAAGATGACGTTGTTCTCTTTCGATCCATCGATCTCGAAGAGACCAAGTTTTGGCTTTGTCCAATGAACTCCATCGCGACTTTCGCAGTAACGCGTGACCTCGGGCGTGTCACCATCGAACTTCGCTCCACGACCGTCGCGTGTGTAGAGCCGGAAAAGATCACCGTCTTTGATCACCGTACCATATTCCATGTTATCGGCCGGCTCTGTCATGGCGGGTGCGAGCCGCGGTTCATGTAGTTGTAGCGACGCGTTGCTAAGCCGCTCGATGAGGAACTTGTCAACAAAGAGTTCACGTCGCGAACCGATGTCACGGGCCACTAGCGGCAGCGGTATTCTCGAGAGATAGATACTGGTCTTGCCTTCGTGCGAGGAGTAGTAGCTAATCGACAACTTGCCTTCGTGTAGTACCAGTCCCGCGTAGCTAGTATCGCCGCCTGAGGGCAGAGTGAGGAACTCGGTCAGCTTTCCGGCTTGCGGATCGAGCCAACACAACGATGTGCGTTGGCGTTTGTCATACAGGCGAACTGCGGCGACAAAACGGCCATCGGCCAGCCGAATCATGTGCGGCCCGCCGATGCGCGTGCCCAGATCTTTCCATTCCCATTTTGTGAACGGGGCCTGTGAAACACCGAGCAGTCCGGTGTTGGGCTCATTCTTTTGTCCATCACGTCGTAGCAGGCAGTAAGCGGTGTCGCCTTCAAAGACGATCGACGTTTCGTTTGGATAGCCGACATCCTGCAACCGTTCGACCAGCGTCTCGAACTTCTTCCCGTCTTGACTGGCATACAGTCGCACCGATTTCTCTTTACCGCAACCATACCCTATGCCATACGCTGTGCCCTTGTGCCAGGTCACGCGCCATAACCAGAAGTCCGGATCACCGATCGCGTGCTTCTCACTCCAGGTGCGACCGTCCTTCGAGAACCAGGCCAACGACTGATGCGTATGCTGCGACTTGTCATGCAATGCCTCGGCACCACACAGCATGAGTTGCCCATCTGGTGTGACGGTGATCTTCGCGTCTCGGAGGTCCGAGTTGCTGGATGTGATCAGCGCGGCAGATTCCCACGTCTCACCATCGACGGAAGTGATGACGCGCAGGGCTCCGTCGGGCGACACATGCCCTTTTCCCTCGCGAAACACACAGAACCAGCGGTCGTTAAAGCGCACCAGATCGGTAAACGCATTGTGGGGCGCCTGGTCCCAAATCTTCTTCGCCGTCCCAAGCGGCACGGCATCTTGTGCGATCGCCCAGCAACCACTCAGACACCACAGGGCCACAACGACCAGCGGTAATAGAGCCCGTTTCATCTTGAACACCTCTTTCGATGTGACGCACCGGTACACCAACGACTTCCACTGACTCTGGGACTTGAGCATTACTGCTTATCCTTTGCTTCTGGGCTGGCTGGTTCATCGTAAAACCATGACTTATCAATGACGGCCACTCGGAGATCAATCACGTCCTGCATCGCCCAACTCGGCAAATACTCGCAGGTCCAGTAATTGATGATCGCGCGGCCGTCGCGCGTGAAGCGGCAGCCCGGGTTTGAGTACGCGCGGGTGGAGTCCGTCTCGATATCGCGCACATGTTGCCATGTTTTGCCATGGTCTTTGGAAACGGCTGCGGTTAGAGGACTGCGTTTGCCGAAATGCGATCGGAACTTGGGATCGTACGAATTGTTCCAAATCAACAGCAGATCGTTTGTGCCAGGGAAT
>JADLDX010000478.1 GCA_020846515.1 Pirellulaceae bacterium | reverse complement strand
TCGACCGTTGGTCCTACGCGCAGCTGACCAGCATCGGGTTTATCCTGACCGACGAACATGCGGAACAACGTGGTCTTACCAGCCCCGTTCGGGCCGATGACACCCACGATACCACCGGCTGGCAAGCGGAAGGTCAAGTTCTCGATGAGCACTTTGTCCCCAAAGCCCTTCGTCAGGTTATCGGCTTCGATCACCAATTCGCCCAAGTGCTTGCCTGGCGGAATCTGGATCTCCAACTCGTCTGGTCTATCCTCGAATTGCTCGGAGGCCAATTTTTCATACGAGGCAATACGTGCTTTACTCTTGGCCTGTCGCGCCTTGGGTGATGACCGTATCCATTCCAACTCGCGAGCCAGCGTTTTCTGACGACTGACTTGTCCCTTCTGCTCGCGCACCAATCGTTCTTGTTTCTGCTCCAGCCAGGAAGAGTAGTTGCCTTCGAACGGATGGCCTTGGCCGCGATCCAATTCCAGAATCCACTGCGCCACATTGTCCAGGAAGTAACGATCGTGCGTTACCGCGACCACTGTGCCTGGGTAGTGAGCCAAATGCTGTTCCAGCCAATTGATGGCTTCCGCGTCCAAGTGGTTGGTCGGTTCGTCCAATAGCAGCAAATCGGGCTGTTCGATCAGCAGTTTGCACAAGGCCACGCGTCGACGTTCGCCACCAGATAGCGTGGTGACATCGGCGTCGCCCGGTGGCAAGTTCATCACCGTCATGGCCACTTCAATCTGCCGATCCAACTCCCATAAATTGTTTTGATCGATGACGTCCTGCAGCTTGGCCATCTCGTCGTACAGCTTCTGTAGCTTGGCGTCGTCGGTGATTTCGCCCAAGAGTGTCGAAATCTCGTTGTATCGATCCAGCACGGCGCGGCGCGTGGCGACCGCTTCATTCACGTTACCTTGCACGTCCTTGTCAGGGTTCAGATGCGGTTCCTGCGGCAAGTAACCGGCGGTGAAACCGGCGGTCAAGCGGGCCTCGCCATCGAAGTCCTTGTCTTGGCCAGCCATGATGCGCAGTAAGGTGCTTTTACCAGCCCCATTGGAGCCCAGAACGCCGATCTTGGCTCCAGGGTAAAATGATAGCCAAATATCTTTCAAGACTTCTTTCTGACCATGTTTCTTGGTCATCGATTCCATAGTGAAAATATACTGGCGATTCATGGGAGTTTTCTAGTCAGGCAGGCCGATGGGAATGGTGCGAGCTATACCCAGGTGAATGTAACCTGATTGCCCGGCTTAACAACCCCGGTTGGACCATGGACATGGCACGCACCTGGCGGTGGATTTACGACCGCGCCCCAAAACAGTTTTTAGGCAACATTTTTGCTATTCGCTGTTTTGGGCAAAACAGCTAAGATGGCTATTGGAATGCGGAATGAGCACCCACTGACTGAGCACAGTAGCGTATAAAATCGTTACCCTGCTGAGCGCGCCGCCCGACCCGGTGGGTGTTAGAAAGGAATCTACATGTCGAGCCAGTTTCGGTCGAGCGCCCGCCATCTCGAACGAACAAGTACCCAACTCAATGACCAGCCATCGCTATCGTGCGCGCGACCTGCCGCCCGCACCCCGGACGAATTGCGCTCGCTGGGTGCCAACCCACGTCGAGTTTTCATTGATGCCACGTACACTCTCGGTTCTGGTCGCAGATCGGGAATCGAACGCGTCGTCAATAATCTGAGGGAAAACTGCGGGGCAATGGCTCTTGATGCTGGCGCGCAGTACTCGACGCTATTAAGTCAAGCTGGACAGTTCTATGGCATTGGCCCCCAGCAGCAAGCCGAACTTCAGCGTTTGGTAGCCGCTCAAGCCGACGTGGTCAGCAGTTTGCCCTCCCTGTATCGACGCTGCGTTTCGCCGTTGGTCCAGGTGACAGGTTCGAAAAAGTTGAAAACCTGGCTCCTGCCCCAAGCCGGGCACCTGGGCATGTTCAAGTTGCCCTATCGCTATTGGTATCGTCACATGCTCCGCAGCATGTGTGCCTCGGCTCCCGTGGTCGAGCCGGGTGAGGGCGATTTATTGATTCTGCCCGATGCCTATTGGGCGCGCAAAGAAGTTTGGGATGCTGTTATCCAGGCGCGAGCGCGGGGTGCGTACACCGCCGTGGTCGTTTATGACTTGATACCGCTATCCCACCCCGAGTTCGTCGGAGATCGACGCAAGAATCGCTTCGCAGAGTACTTGCGGCAAGTGGCCAGCCACTCCGACCTGATCCTGACGATCTCACAAACAGTGCGTCGAGAGTTAGAGGCCAAACTGCCGGAGTTGATGCAAGGCGCCCCCTATTGCCGCAACATCCGCGACTTTCCATTGGGCGCTGAATTTCCAGCGACCCAGTCAGCACCGCAAGTCCGACCTGAGGTTCAGCAGTTATTTGGACATGGTCAGGCCAACAATCCTTATCTGACCGTGGCGGCCTTTGATCCACGCAAAAACCACCGCTACCTGTTGGACGCGTTCGACAGCTTGTGGCAAAGCCTCGAGCAACAAACTCAAACTCTCACGCAACATGACGGTGCGTGTCAGGTTGGTCCAATGCTGCCCAAGCTTTGTTTGGTGGGCCGAGTTGGTGGACGTTGCGAAGATGTGATGCAGCGCATTCACCAGCACCCGCGGCTCGGAAAACAGCTTTTTACATTCCACGACCTGACCGATATCGACCTGCAGTATTGCTATCATCACTGTCGCGGAGTGATCTTTCCGTCGATTGTCGAGGGCTTTGGTCTGCCGATCGTCGAGTCGCTCTGGCATGGGGCGCGTACTTTGGCCAGCGACACGGCCATTCATCGTGAGGTGGGTGGCGAAAGTTGTCAGTATTTCGATTTGGCGCACCCGGGATCGCTCGTAGAGTTACTGCTTCAGCTCGAGCACGATAGCACGTCGGCGGGAACTGGCGTGGTACCGGTCCGGCCCTATTCCTGGTCCGAAAGTGCTGGGATCTTTTTTAATCAGTGCCTGGAAAGCTATCGCCTGCACTCAGCACCAGCTCTTGCCCGCAGTGCGTACGCCGCTGGTTATCAGGGATGGATCTCAGCCGCAGGGCGTTAGCCGGCGTTAGCCGGCGTTAGCCCCGGTTTCTTCAACGCCGCATTAGCTCCAGGGCGTTACCCGGTATGCCAAGTACGCCTGCGGCTGACTGTTAAACGCAATACCGTTCAATGAAGGGCGTTTTCACGTAGGCGAGTCTCTCCGAGACTCGCGAATTTCACCAAAAGGCTCAGGACTCGCGTCTCGGAGAGACGCGGCTACGTGCTTC
>JADLDX010000477.1 GCA_020846515.1 Pirellulaceae bacterium | reverse complement strand
TTGGCGAGAGTTGCCGCTGCTTTTGGCGATTTTGGGGGGCGGGACGCCTTTGGTATGGGAGCTGGTTGGCGAACTGATCCATGCTCGGTTTGGTTCAGATCTGTTGGCCGCAATTTCCATCGTCACCTCGCTGATCCTGGGCGAGTATTTAGCTGGCACGATCGTGGTCATGATGCTCTCCGGCGGCCAGGCTCTCGAGGGCTACGCGGTGCGGAACGCGTCTTCGGTGCTCAACGCCCTGGCCCAACGCATGCCGCGCGTGGCTCAGCGTTTGGAGAACGAGCAGCTACGCGAAGTCTCGTTGGACGAAGTCGTGCCAGGCGATGTCCTGGTGGTCGGAGCCAAAGAAATCTGTCCGGCTGATGGTACGGTCATCGAGGGACACGGTGCGATGGACGAATCGTATCTATCGGGCGAACCGTACCAGGTGCCTAAGTCGGTTGGTTCTGACGTGATGTCTGGTGCTATCAATGGCGAAGCGATCTTGAAGATCCGCGTCGTGCGTCGCGCGGCCGATTCGCGTTACGCCAAGATCATGCAAGTCATGCAGGACTCGGCTCAGCGGAAACCCAACATGCGTCGTCTGGGAGATCTGCTGGGGGCCTGGTATACGCCCGTGGCGCTGGTCATCGCTTGCCTGGCGTGGTGGTCTAGTGGCGAAGTGATTCGCTTTTTGGCCGTTTTGGTTGTCGCCACACCTTGCCCGCTGCTACTAGGCATTCCCATCGCTGTCATCGGGACCATTTCACTGGCAGCTCGCCGCAATATCATTGTCAAGGATCCAGCGGTGCTGGAGCAGATCGCGTTGATTAAGACGGCGTTGTTCGACAAGACAGGCACGCTGACTTACGGCCGACCAACGGCTAGTGAATTGATATTGGGTGAAGGCTTCGAAAACAAGCGCGTGCTCAGTTTGGCCGCCTCTTTGGAGCAGTACTCGCGGCATCCGCTCAGCGGGGCCGTTCAGGAAGCAGCCCGACTTGGCGGAGCCGTCATGTTACCGGCCAACGAAGTTCGTGAGTTGCCCGGCAATGGACTGATCGGCATCATCGACGGCCATAACATATGGATCACCAGTCGCAAGTTGTTATCCAAGGAGCAGCCCGCGACGGTCGAGTCGCTGCCGGAGCGCATCGGCGGTTTGGAATGTGTGATCATGGTCGATCAGCGTTTTGCGGGGCTCATGCGTTTTCGCGATGAGATTCGCAAAGAGAGTACCAACTTCATTCGCCATCTGGCTGTGGGGCACGGCATCACCCGCACGTTGTTGGTATCGGGCGACCGCGAAGAAGAGGTCAAGTATCTGGCCGAGCACATCGGTGGCTTGGAGATCTACGCCAGTCAAAGCCCTGAACAGAAAGTCGAGATCACTCGTCGCGAAACGCTCAAAGGCCCGACCATGTTTGTGGGTGACGGAATTAATGATGCGCCCGCCTTGGCCGCCGCCACCATCGGTGTCGCCTTTGGTGTCACCAACGAGGTTACTTCCGAAGCGGCGGATATCGTCGTGCTGGATGGATCATTGCTGAAGATAGATGAACTGCTGCATATCGGGCAGCGCATGCGCCGCATTGCACTCCAGAGCGCGATCGGTGGGATGACGCTAAGCATTGGAGGAATGTTCTTTGCGGCGGCAGGCTATCTGCCACCTGTCGCCGGCGCCTTTTTCCAAGAGGTTATCGATGTTGGGGCGATCCTGAATGCCCTGCGCGCCGCCTGGCCGCCCCAAATGCTTAGTCATCCGCTGGACGTTAGTGAGTAGTGAGTAGTGAGCAGTGAGCAGTAAGCACAGTCCCGTAGGGACGAAAGGTTCCAGCCGGCGGTGCGAACCGCCGGTAGCGTGGCCCCATGTAGTCGCAGTCCCGAAGGGACGAAAGAATCGTACCTGCATCCCAGGTAGTTATCTTCGGTTAGGCCCGTCCTGATTGCGGCTCGGCAAGCATCTTCTGCATTGGTAGCCCGCCTACTCGCCGCCTGCGCAGCGCTGGATCGATACCGGCGGTTGCACCGCCGGCTGGAATCCTTCGTCCCTTCAGGACTAAATGCAAAGTCCCTTCAGGACTAAATGCAAAGTCCCTTTGGAACTAAATGCAACGTCCCTTCGGGACATGCCTTATTCTCGGTCGTTGTAGACGTCGGTGGCCTCTTCTTTGATGACCAGGGTCGGTCGATTCTGGCTCTTGAGCTGAGCGCGAACGATTTGCGTGCCCACCTTGCCATGCTGGACTTCGATACGGAACTTTTGCGAACTGCGACCATCCATTTGTGGGATCGGTTCGAATCGCAGCAAGTCACCATCGCTGCGAGCTTGGACCGGGGCATCGACCTTCAATACTTGACTACCTGCAGGCAGTTGAAGGCTGAGTTCGATATTGCGATCAACACGACCAACGTTGCGCACTTCGACGGTGTAGGTGGTTGAGGCCGAGATTTCGATCGGGTCGGCATCTTGATCAATCGTAAACGTCAACTCGCCTTGTTCTTCGACCGTTAGTCCACCGCGGGCCTCGGTTTTGACGCCTAGGTCTGCCATGCCTTGGAACGTCATCAACTGCGTGCCGACCTCTACAGGCAATACCGTCAACTCCACCGGTTCCGCATGACCAGCGGGAAACTCAGGCACGCTCCAGAGGACCGCATGTTGGGAAGGATCGTAAGTTCCCGATTTGTTAGCCGTGTTAAAGTTCAAACCGGCTGGTAGACGAACCATGAATTCGCAGTTGGTGGCCGCAGCCGTGCCCGTGTTCTTAATCAAGACCTCAAAGGTGGCTTGACGATCGAGGAACCGACGATTGGGACCAGTGATCACCGCTTCCAGAGCCGGGGCCAAGACGCGGACGTCTACTTTCTGTTCCTGTTGCACGCCATCGTCGGTCAAGGCACGAATGGTACAACTGGCTTGGCCTGGTTCAGTGGCCAATGAGTTGAGTTGAATGCGTTTGCTTTCACCCGGCGCTATGTCACCGAAGACAGCATCCAAGCTGGTGTCCCCGCTTTCATGGCGGACATTGGTAGGCAAGTCGGCTTCTAGTTTCACGCCGCGAGCCACACCAGTGCCGACGTTCTTGACTGTAACGTCAATAGCATGGGAACTACCGATCAGTACCTCGGGTGCCGCATTGTAGGCCAGTTCCAACTTGGGCAATGTAGCCAATGTGCGCATCGAAGCTTGAGCGGCAAAACGCACAGCGGCAGTACTGCCCATCTCTCCCTGCCGCTCGGGAATGATCTGAAGATTAATGGTGCGTTCATCGCCTGGCCCCATCTCACCTAACTTCCATACCAAAATGCCTTCAGCAGTAGGTGTGACCGCAGGTATGGCTTCGGCGAAACTAGCGCCATTGGGTACGCTGTCAATTACTTCAACATCCTGGGCTGTCGAGTTGCCAGCGTTACGAACAGTGATCACCACGGTCGCTCGTTTGCCAACCTGGCACTCACCGGCCATGCGTTTTTGAATCAACATGACCGGATTCTGAGAACCATCCAAGTGTCGATTGCCTGGTTGATTGCTGATCAAGGACCCCAAGATGGTGCCAGCATACGGCGACCGTCCACCACTGAACGAATTGGCAGCAGGGTTTGTCGGCGCAGCATATTGGCCTGGTGAGTTGGAACTCTCTGGAGAAGCCGGTTGTGGCAAGCCCAAGGTTGCCGAGGGTGGTGCGACTGGAGCGCCCATTGGCGGCGGTGTCGTCGCCATGGGTGCGGCGGTCAATTGTCCTGGATGGAGTTGGCCATTCCGGTTGCCATTGCCATTGCCAGGTAGGTTGGAGCTGGGGGGCGATTGAACCCAGGGTTGGACTGGCGCGCCGCTTGCAGATCGGCTATCCGTTATCTGGCCGCCCATCGATTGCATGTTCGTCACGGGCATGGCGGGCCGCTGAGTATCGGATAGAGATCCGGAAGCAGAGGCTCGCGGCATGGCCGGCATTGAACTCGCAGTTGTTGATGGTGCCTGACCAAGTCGAGCCTGGTTAGATAGTGTTGGGTTAGATGGCGTTTGGCTAGGAGGTGATTCCAGCCAGGCAGGTGGTTGCGAGGAAACCGGCATGGACGGGAGAGGCGGGGCTGCCAGAACTGGTAGTGGCGCAGCGCTCAACGGTGGCGGCGTACCAGGCGCGGAGCCCGGCAAGCCCTCACCGGAAGCTTGTTGGACCGCTGAAGCATTGGCCAAACTGTCGGAGGCGGCAGCGTCTGTTAGCGTCCAGCCGCCCGAGGCGGTCATCGCGGCAGAGTTCTCCGATTCCGCAGATGCATAGGCCGCATTGGTCACAGTTGGATCTTGAGAAGACGCATCACGCAGTGGATTGTTGCCACTGGAATTTTCCTGGAAACTAGGGTTCGTTTGGAAATCCAGGGGGGGAGGTGACATAGTCTGATCATCGTTGGCGCGCACAATCGCTGTTGATGATGCAGTGACAGCCGATGATCGTTCCCATGCAGGGCTGTGGTCGACCTGCAGCGGCTGGAGCGCAGTGGCGGCGGCTTTGACAGGTGTGGCCACCTCGCGAGGGCGTTGGCGTGCATCATGTTGAGCCAAGGCAATCGCTAATGCGCCTAGCAACAAAACCGCACCCACGGCTGCGAACCGCACAGTTGTCTTTTTCATAAGGGATCCGACATCCATGTCGTCGGGCTAGCGGTACGCTAATGCCCAATGGAGACAGTACAGTCCAATGTGGAAGGAATACGCGACTGGGATACGTAGCAAATCCAGTTTGCGGGCGGAAGAGCAGAAACCAAAGCTTCCGTCGGCCCTTTCACTCGGTTAACGCGAACTGGACCCCAGTTGGGACCCTAGCTGGACAGCGCCACTTTGAATCGAATTCACAGTGATTCGCTGCTATTTCTTAGATATTAGCCGTTTTGGCGTTAGCCACGGTTTTCGCTGAAAAAACCGGGGCTAACGGCTAACGCCCAGCGGCTGATTCAAAGTGGCGCTGTCCAACTAGTTTGACCCAAGTTGGACCCGACTGTGTTAAAATAGCCAATCATGAAAATCAAGAATCTCAATCCTATCGACAACTATCTAGCGGGAAGCTGGGAAGCCTTGGGTAATGGGGCACCTGTGTTGGTGGCTCTGGCGCAAATATGCAGCCACGCTTGGACACGAGGCGCTCACCTAGACGAAACCAGTGGCAACGCTATCGGTGGTAATGTCACCAGTGGCAATGCTGCGGAACCAGATCACGCCATCGACGCTGAGAATAGCTCGCCTTTGGAAGGGCTGACCTTGGAAGGTTTAAGCGGTGAGGCGCAAGCGATTCTATTGGCGGCTCGAACGCGTGGCATCATTGAATTGAAAGCGGTCAACACGGCCTTTGATGCGGCTGCTCGATTGCTAGCGGTCTATGTAGAAGAGACGGATGAACGGACGATCGCTTTCCGAGATGCTCGAAAGCCCGAAGTGACGGTCCGTTTTTTAGATGGCTTTCGAGAACTCTGTCAGCGTGGCTTGATCATTCATCATATTTATCGCGACTTCTCCCTCTCGCCTCGCGGTTTTGAATTGGCCAAGCAAGTCCAGCGTGACAAGGTTCAGCGCTGGTTGGACATGGCTACCGAGTTTGGAATACATGACTGATGGTTGAAAAAAGTTCCGTGGCCGCAAAATTCAGTTGGGCCGTTTGTCTGTTGCTAGTCGTCGTGCTTTGCGGATGTGTACTCTGGCTTTCGCCTGGGCCGACACAGTCGGCCTATGCCGACGCGCTGGTGACGGTCACGCCTGATAATCCCGAGAGCATCGGTTCAACGCCAGCCGCCGCGATTGTGGATATTGCGGCTGGAGACACGCATCCGCTCGATTCGGCTTTGCGAATTGCGCGGGAAGCGTTGTCGAAGTTTCGAGCCGAGGTTCAAGACTACACCGGCACGTTGGTCAAACGCGAACGCATTGGCGGATCGTTGGGCGGTGAAATGAAGATGGAGTTCAAGATTCGTGCGCGGCAGTGGGAAGGTGACAAACTTGTAAGACCACTGCATGTTTATTTAAAGGTGCTCGATCCCTGGCTGGCCCGCGGTCGGGAAATCATTTGGGTGGAGCAGGCCAACGAGGGCAAATTGGTTGCGCATGAAGGCGGATTAAAGAACCTGGTACGTGTCTCGCTCGCGCCCACGGACAATCTGGCCATGATGGGCAACAAATACCCGATTACTGAGATAGGCCTGGCAAAACTGATCGAAAAGCTGATCGAAAAAGGAGAGCGAGACAAGCAAGTCGGCCCATGCGAGGTCAAGATCTCCAATGGTTTCGAAGTGGGCGGACGCCCGTGCCAGAAGATCGAAGTCATCCACCCGCTCCCGGATCCCCGCTTTGATTTTCACGTGGCCCAGATCTTTATTGATACAGAGCGCATGATTCCATTGCGGTACGCGGCCTATTTGTGGCCTGAGCAGCCGGGCGGCCCGCCACCGCTTGAGGAAGAGTATACTTATGTAGATGTCCGACTAAACGTCGGGCTGACCGACAACGATTTTGATCCTGAGAACTCTGCCTATAACTTTCCGTAATCGGGAGTTTTGATTGTGCGACTGAGCCAGCTCGACATTCTCAAATCGCGTCTATGGCTGGTTCTATTGTTTGGCATGTTCTTGGGGACCCTACCTGGCGCGGCAGCCAAAGCGGCTGATCTGGATGAAGCCCACGCTCTTTTCCAACAGGGCGAATACGATCAGTGCATTGTGATGACACAGGCCGAAGTCGATCGCGGCATTTGGCACGACGGTTGGTCGAAACTGTTGATGCGAGCCTTGATGGTCAAGGGTCAATACGCGCAGGCCGCCGAGGTGTACACGAAAGTCGCCGAAAAGTTTTCGGCCAGTATGTCGCTCAGGTTGATGGCTGTCGAAGCGCTGCGGTACTCGGGTAAACAAGCTGAGGCTCGCGTTTTGTACAATCAAATCCCCACGCTGATTGAAAACGCACCCTGGCGTTTTTCCGACCGAGATAACTCGGTCGCCCTGGGAGGTTACTTCCTCAATCAAGGCGAAGATCCGCGAGAGGTGCTGGCCATCTTCTACGATGCGGCCCTCAAGAGTGATCCTAAGTTTGTGGACGCGCATGTGGCGATCGCCGAATTAGCGCTGAGCAAGAACGATTACCAGGAGGCAGTCAATTCGCTCAAGCAAGCTGAAAAACTCTTGCCGAAGGATCCCCGCATTCAGTACTTGTTGGCGAAGGCTTGGGCATCCTCGGACAGCCAGAAGGCTACCGGTCATCTACAGAAAGCATTGGAGCTGAATCCTCGCCATCCTGAAAGTCTGCTTCTGCAGTGCGAAGAGCTATTGGATGGGGAGCAATTCGATGAGGCTGAGCAAGTCATCGACGAGGTGCTCAAGTTGAATGCGTTACAACCCAAAGCCTGGGCGCTGCGGGCGGTAATCCGACATTTAAAGGGCGAGTATAAGGAGGAAGGTGAGTGTCGTTCGAAAGCCTTATCCACCTGGGCGCAGAATCCAGCGGTCGATTATGAAATCGGTAAGAAACTCTCGCGTTTCTATCGCTTTAACGATGCCGTGCAATACTTACGACGCGCCATCAGCCTTGATGCCAATTACATGCCGGCGCGTTTTCAATTGGCGCAAGATCTGTTGCGATTGAACGCGGCCGACGAGGGCTGGACCATGGTGGATCAAGTCAGCGCGGCAGACAAATATAATGTGGTCGCGGCCAACCTGCGCACACTGCGCGAACGTCTGGCACAGTTCACTACCATCGAGACCGATGGCTTTATCATCCGCATGGACCAGCGCGAGGCACGCATCTATGGCCAGCGCGTCGTAAAACTGCTTACCGAAGCCAAACGCGTTTTGTGCGAAAAGTATGATTTTAAAATTGTCGATCCGGTCAATGTGGAGATCTTTCCACAGCAGAGCGATTTCGCGATTCGCACCTTTGGATTGCCCGGCGGCGCAGGTTTCCTGGGCGTCTGTTTTGGTAAGTTGATCACGGCGAACAGTCCAGCCTCGCAGGGTGATTCGCCATCGAATTGGGAAAGTGTCCTCTGGCATGAATTTTGTCACGTAGTGACGTTACAAAAAACCAATAACCGTATGCCTCGCTGGTTGAGCGAAGGGCTTTCGGTGTCTGAGGAACTGCAGCGCGATGCCAGTTGGGGTCAATCGATGACTCCGATTTATCGCGAGATGATTTTGGGCGATGATTTTGTGCCGCTGTCGAAACTGAGCAGTGCATTTTTGCAACCGCCAACGCCCATGCATCTACAGTTTGCTTACTTTGAATCTTCGCTAGCAGTTCGCTACATGATTGAACAGCACGGCTTGGATCGACTAAAGAAGTTGCTGGTCGACTTAGGTATGGGCGTGCCCATGCAAGATGCCGTGGGGCGCATCTATGGCGATGCCGACATCTTGGATGCTGACTTCAAGGAATATGTTACGGCCGAAGCCAAAAAGTTATACACGGAAGAACCCGATGAATCGACCGAATTGCCGGCTCGAATTTCGCTGGCCGATTTAAAAGAGTTTGTTCAAGCGCACCCCAAGCACTACAAAGCGGCTCGGCAGTTAGCGGCTAAGCTGGCCGCCGACGAGAATTGGCCGGAAGCGTTGGCGGCGTTGGAACGATTGGACAAGCTCTGGCCTCGCGATGCCGAAAGTGGTGGCGTGTTGGAGTCACTGGCCGCCATCTACCGCAAGTTAGATAGGCCAGCCGAAGAACTCGCTACGCTGCAGCGCCTGGTAGCCAACTCCAGCGATAACGTGCCAGCGCTGAGTCGATTAATCGAGCTGGCGCGTGAGGCTGAGAAATGGGATGACGTCTCGACGTATTGTGAACAACTGTTGGCTGTGCAGCCGCTGATCAGTTTGGGGCATACCGCATTGGCCGAAGCCGCGTTGAAACGTGATGATCATGCTGCTGCCGCCGAGGCCTACGCAGCCTTATTAGAATTGCAGCCTATTGATGCGGGGCGACTACACTATGAATTGGCCGCAGCTCGCTTTCGCCTGGGCGACCTGGAGGGAGCGCGACAGCACGTATTGTTAACGCTCGAAGAGACGCCACGTTATCGCAGTGCGCAACAATTGCTCGTCCAAATTGCCGACCGTCGCCTGGCGGAGCGACAAGCCGCCACCGATAGTGGGCTACGCACGCTCAGCCTGCCGGACCTGGAAAGCAGTCCGCCTGCGCCGGAGGGGATAGCCAAGCCTGCCCCGCCGCCTCCGGCGAAACCTGACCCCGCGGCGAAACCTGAGCCGGCGAAACCTGAGCCAGTTGACAAGCCTGATGCCAATAAACCTGCCGCAAATGGTGCATCCCTCGAGAAATAGAACACCCGAGAGCAATCCCCTAGGAATCGTCTGACTTTGTTAACCGCCTGAACTCGTTACCCGCCTGGCGTACTTGTACGTCTGACTCAGTGAAGGAACCGCCGAACATGATGGCTCGTCGAAGTCTGTGGATGGCTGGACTGATTGTCCTGATGTTGGGGACATCGCTGCTGGCCTGGCAATGGCAGCGTCGTGGACGAGGCAGTCGTTGGAGCGGCAGTGGCACGCCGTCGGATCGAGGTGATGTGCCGATGTGGGACGTAGACAAGGACTTCGTGCGCGATACTTTTACCTTTGCGCGTGTGCGATACGATTCCCATTACAGTGGGCGCGGTGGCGACTGGGCCACAGATTATCCGGACTGCGATTTCAATTTCTCATTGCGGCTGCAACAGTTGACGGCGCTTAAGGTTAATCCCTGGCCGGTCATAGTATCGCTGACCGAGGATCGTATTTTCGACTATCCCTTTCTGTACATGATCGAACCCGGTCGGTTGATGTTTAGCGACGAGGAAGTTGTGGCCTTGCGCAAGTATTGTCTGAGGGGTGGCTTTTTGATGGTGGATGATTTCTGGGGTGACGACGAGTATCTGAACTTTTACGAGCAGATCAAACGCGTGTTTCCAGATCGCGAACCGCAAGAGGTGCCGTTGGAGCATGAGATCTTTCACTGCGTGTATGATCTCAAAGAGAAACCACAACTACCCTCGATCCATGCCGCTTATGAATCGGGTGGACGTATCGTAACCTGGGAGCCTCGGTCGGGCAGTGACACGAGCATCCCGTACTATAAAGCCATCTATGATGACAACCAGCGCATCATGGTTTTCATCTGCCACAATACCGACCTGGGTGACGGTTGGGAACGCGAGGGCGAGAACAAATGGTATTTCGAAGAGTTCTCAGTTAAGAAAGCCTATCCGCTCGGAATCAACATCGTGACCTACGCCATGACCCACTGAAGAAAGGCTCGTTAGCGTGAATTTCTCTACTCTTTCGGTCGAAGACGAACAGCAGATTGTCCAGCACTTGCGAGACAGTCGCGCGCGAATCGATCAAGAACTTTCCAAGACAATCGTCGGACAAAAAGAAGTTGTCAATCAATTGCTGATCAGCCTGTTGGCCGGTGGCCATTGCTTGATCACGGGTGCTCCGGGCCTGGCCAAAACCCTTTTGGTACGCAGCGTGGCTCAGATCTTCCATCTCAAGTTCCAACGCATCCAGTTTACACCCGATTTGATGCCCTCGGACATTACGGGCACGGAGATACTGGATCAGGATCCTGATGGACGTCGTCGCATGGAGTTTGTGCACGGCCCTGTGTTTGCCAATGTGATTCTGGCTGATGAAATCAATCGCACGCCACCGAAAACGCAGGCGTCGTTGCTGGAAGCCATGCAGGAACATCAGGTCACTGTGGCCGGCAAGCAATACAAACTGGAGGAGCCGTTTTTCGTGCTGGCCACGCAGAACCCGATCGAGATGGAAGGCACCTATCCGCTGCCTGAAGCTCAGTTGGATCGATTCATGTTCAACGTGTTGATCGATTACCTGCCTCACGCTGATGAATTAGCTGTGGTGATGCAGACGACGTCGCAGCGCCCTGCTCCGATTGAGCAATTGTTCAGCGGTGATGACGTGTTGCGATTCCAGGAAGTAGTTCGTCGAGTGCCGATCGCCAAAGAAACGGCTGACTTTGCCGTACGCCTGGTCGCGGCTACTCGACCAGGTCGGCCCGAGGCGACGAAGTTCGTCAATGATTGGGTCAGTTGGGGAGCCGGATTGCGAGCCGCGCAGACGTTGGTTCTGGGTGCCAAAGCACGCGCCTTGTTGGACGGACGCGATCACGCTACCAGTGAAGACATCCGTGCCCTGGCGCCACCGACTTTGCGCCATCGCGTGCTACTAAACTACAAGGCCGAAGCCGAAGGTGTCACGGTTGAGGATTGCGTCAAGTCGTTATTGGAGACGATCAAGCCGTAGCCACCGTCGCCAGACGATTCGCCTGCCGTAGCCACCGTCGCCAGACGGTGGACTTGTGTAGGCAATTTGGCCGCGTTGGCTACCTGAAATCGCTGACAAGACACATCTTGCCTGGCCTGCCAAATGGCGCTGTCCAAGGAGGGACTGTTAGTTGGCTTCCAGTCGTAGAAGCTATTGATGCCCGGGGCTCGAGAAGCCAACGCCGCTAGCGTCCAGACCCAACGCCGCGAATTTAGATGCCGATTTTAATCGAGACGCGTTCGCAATCTGTCCTGGAGACTATCTAGCAGGCTAGTTAGGTTTGGGCCGTCGTATGAAAGCAGCTCTTCAAATGGTGATACCGGGTCGCCCAACAGTCCCTGGAGCATCTGAATCTTACTCAATTCACCCTTCAGCAGACCTAGCTGCTCACCTTTCACCATACCTAGCTGCTCACCTTTCACCATGCCTAGCTGCTCACCTTCTTCCCTTGCCGCTAGCAGCTTGCCTTCTTCGTCACGCAGAAACTTGAGACGATCTTCGTAGTATTGATAGTCTTCTGGGGTTTTTGAAATCATCTCCAAAACTCCTATCGCTTTGCGATACGGTTCGCCGCCTAACAAGTCGGACAATTCGTCCGGTTCCATTTGGGTTGCGTGGGTAAACAGATATAGCCACTTCTGTTCGGCAGGCAACTGATCAATATTATCGCTGGTTGGGCGGAACTTGGGAAGTTCGAAGATGTGAAATTCGAGATCGTCGGTCAGGACCAGATCACTGTCCTGGTCGCATCGCAAGCGAAAACTGTTGTGCCAGCGGCTGGCCGCACTTGGCATTTGGAACATAAGTCGATCGATCAGGCAAATACTGATCGCAGGCCTGAGCGTGGTGTAGCCGTCGCCTTCCCGCAATTGACGCCAGTAATTCTTGCAATTGTAGTACAGCAAGCGACTGGGGAACGACAAGGGCAGACGGGTCTGCATTTCAATATTGAATAGTCGGCCTGCACCATCACGTGCCAGTACATCCAAAACTACGATCTTTTCT
>JADLDX010000476.1 GCA_020846515.1 Pirellulaceae bacterium | reverse complement strand
GGAAGGCATCGCCCATCGCGGCGATTTCGATCTGCGCAGTCACATGGAAGGCAAGCTGGATGAAAAGACTAATCCGCTGCAGGTACAGTTAGGCCCTGATGGCAAACCCAAGTGGCGCGGCAGCGGCAAGGATTTGACTTACCGCGACGAAGTGACCAACGAACGCTTCACACCCCATGTCATCGAACCATCGGCAGGTGCCGACCGGGCCACCTTGGCTTTCCTTTGCGAAGCTTATTGCGAGGACGAGGCGCCCGATGAAAAGGGTGCCATGCAAACTCGTCTGGTTCTCAAGTTGCACCCTCGCATTGCACCAGTGAAAGCCGCCATTTTGCCCTTGGTCAAAAAGGACGGCATGCCCGAAGTGGCACAGTCGATCTACCGTCAGCTCAAGAAGAAGTTCAATGTCTTCTATGACGAGAAGGCAGCTGTAGGACGTCGTTATCGCCGGCAAGACGAAGCCGGCACGCCGTACTGTATCACCGTGGACACCCAATCCTTAGAAGATCAAACGGTCACTATCCGCGACCGAGATTCGCTCGTCCAAGAACGAGTGCATATCAGTGAAGTCGTGGCGGCCATCGAACAACGCGTCAGCTAGGCCTCGCGCCGCATCTTGCGATCTTGGCCCAATTGCAATTTGAGTCGATACGCCAATACCAACATGGACTTGTTCTTTTTTCTGTCCCCCTTTTTTCTGTCTCCCTCCGGCCTGGCAACGCTGTGAAGCATGTTTGCTCGTAAAACCCGGCATTTGTAGCGGTTGGGCGCAAGCCCTCCGGTTCCTATAACTGCTGGGATATACCGGACGGCTTGCGCCGTTCCGCTTCTAAAATGCTTCACAGCGTTACCGGCCTGGGGGGAAGCTTTCGCCGCAAACCTAGAACCTCCAGGTTGGCAAGATCGTTGCCTTTACCGCGCCACTGGAGGATAATAAAGGGAGGTCGGTCCAAGTCTTTCGATTGGGGGATTTCTTACCATGCGGCAAAGAATGTATCGCGGGCTGCTCTGGCTGATGGCTCTCGCTTGCCTTTTTGTTATCCCATCCTCAACCGCAGACGCCGGCTGGGGACGTCACTGGGGACACTGGGGTCATCACCACTGGCATGGCGGCTATGTAGGCTGGGGCTTCCCCAGCTACACCTCCGTCTATTTCTCGGCACCTCGCTACCGGCTGTACGCACCCGCTTATCGCGTGAGCTACTACTCAGCTTACCGCGTGGGATATTACCCGACTTATAGTGTTGGTTATTACGACTACTGTCCACCTCGCATTAGCTACAGCGTGTCTCTGCCCAGTTACTACGTGGCCCCGCCGGTCCATGTGGCACCAGTTGTGTACCCAACGGTTTATGATCCGTGTTTCTACAGTGCAGCCACGTACCCCAGTTCGTATTTGTCGCCCGATGTGAGTTCGCCCATCTACTCCGATCCTACTTATGTGCAGCCCGGCTATTCGACCGGTACCGCGCCCGCATTGAGCGGGGCGACACAAGTTGCATCCTCAAGCGGATCGTTTGTGGATCGCATGCTCACTCGAAGTGCGCCTACCAGTTTGATCGGTTCCAACTCGATCGTCCGGTCAACAAGTGCCATGGCGCGCGGTGACGGCAGCGCTCGCGCGACCGGGCTACCTGTTTCCACGCTTAAGCCTGTCGTCGCAGCCAGTTTTGCGACCTCGAACTCCCAAGGCTTGCTGGATTCACGGGGCGATCTAGAGCCGATACCTGCGGTGTTACTCGAAACGGCTGACCAGATGTTTGCCGTCGGGGGATTTGCACAGGCCGCTTCCGCCTACGCTCGGCTGACGGTGCGCTACGGCAATCATGACGAATTGGCTGTGCGACGATTTATCGCACTGGTCGCCAGTGGTGACCATTCACAAGCGGCAGTGGTGTACCAATTGGCTCAAGCCAATGCGTTGCCACTGCGCGTCAGTGCCTTGCCGCAAGGTAGCCTCGAAAAGCTGTATGGTCCACTGGTAGCCATGCGCGAACAGCATATCAATTCCTTGGCGAATTATGCGTTCCAGTCCAATGAAGATGCAGTATCGCTAGGCATGGTAGGAACCTGGTTAGTGCTAGACGGCCAGAGCGAACGAGCCCAAGTCTTTTTGCAACGTGCGGAAAAGATGTCAGATGCGATCACATCGCCCGCGACTGCAACTCCAGTGGCCACAACCTCTCTTGAACCAACGCACCTTGCCGACGTCGGCGTGGCGCGGTAACGTGAACTTTCACTGTCTACGATCTGCGGGCAGCGGATGTAGCTGGCTCTTGTGAGCCTGTGCTATCCCACCTGCCGCTGGCTCGCGATCGCCAGGGACGCCGGAGACATACCGGGTGTGGAGTGAAACCGGTTACGGCCGCCGCCGCGGTTACGCTTGTCCAGCGTCCGACTGCCTACCAACCATGCGAGCAACTATGGGCCATTTAAGCGCCAGATATCTCTGGGCCATGCATAACCTGTCTTCCGATCTCTCTAACGGCCTCCACCAGCACTTGAGCATGTGCTTTCGCGGCATCCTGAGCTGTTCGTTCTTGATGTTTGTTGCCCTGGACGTGGCGGCTCAGCCACCTGCTCCCGACACTGCTGCTCAGCCGGCTAGCCCGCCAGCGGCTGAAGCTCCTGCTGCTGAAGCTCCTGCTGAGACGCCGGCTGAGGGCAGCCAGGCAGCCACCTTTGGCAAGATCCAATTTGAACCACATGTGCGTGAAATACTGGCGGCACGCTGCGTCGAATGCCATGGCCCAAAGCAGGCCAAGGGAGGTATGCGTGTTGATGAACGGGACACGCTGCTCAGTTATGTGCGCCCGGGTGACTTAGAGAGCAGTTCCTTATGGACCGACTATTTGGTGACCAGCGATGAAGAGATGCATATGCCGCCGCTCAAACATGGCAATGCATTGAGCGAACTGGAGTTGGCCGCCATTCGCGTCTGGATCGAGGATGGCGCCGAATGGCCAGAGTCGGTCGTTTGGCCGGTGGCGGCGGTCAATGTGCCCCTCGCGGTCAAGAGTGTGCCTGTGGACAAAAACTTGCTACAGCGTGGCATGACGGTCATTGGATTTTTCCATCCCGCCGTCGTGCACTTCCCGATTGGATTACTCCTGGTCTCGGGGTTGTTCGTAGCGCTGGCCTTCTTCAAACGCGAGACCTTTGAACCGGCTGCGTTTCATTGCTTGTGGATTGGTGCCTTGGGTGCGATTGTCTCCAGCCTGGCAGGCTGGTCCTTTGCTGAACTGCAGGGCTATGCTTGGAGCAACGAAGCTGTGATGCGTCATCGCATCTGTGGAATTGCCGTGTCGGTGTTGGCCGTAGTCTTGACCCCCTTGGCGATGGCAGCCCGTAAACGAACCACCTCGGGTCTGCGTCTGCTATGGCTGGGTGGCGCTTTGGGGTTGGCCATGTTGGTGGGCATCGCCGGGCATCAAGGAGGTGAGTTGCACTACGGTGAAGACCTGTTCGGCCGCGCCTACCAACAAGCCTTCGGTAAGTAGCACACTGAGCACATCAACACGACCAATACGAGGCGTATTTGTTTAACAGTTAGCCGCAGGCGTACTCAGTAAACAGCTTGAGTATGACCTCGTCTATTGTATCGAGGCTCACTGGTTGCCGCCCTCAAAACAGTTGATGCGTAAAGTATTCCCGATCCCATCGACCGGCTTTACGCCGGTCATTCATCGGCAACTCTAACCCGACAGTCTGGGGTGCGTATGGTAGCCGCCGCCACTCGCGTCTCCCGCTGTCACATCATTCTCGATGCTAACAATGCATCACTAGCAGCGGTGAGCACTTTATCTTTGACTTCATCCAGTTCGCCTTCGATGAACGCGCCGGCGGCCGC
>JADLDX010000475.1 GCA_020846515.1 Pirellulaceae bacterium | reverse complement strand
TTACGGCAAAGTGTTTACGGGTTACGGGTTTAAGGAACAGACATTACGGCAAAGTGGTCACGCTCACGGTTAACTTACTCATCTCCCTCACCACCGGCACGACAGCCGAGTAGGGGTTCGAGTCGCTGAGAGGAGTCTCCAGAAACTTGAGGTGCCGACAACCAGCGGGTGTTCCCAAGGTTGCATCCACCGCCAACCACCGATCACCCAACCAAGCCTCGGTCCACATGTGATAGGCCATGGTCAAACGACTATTCACGGTCCCTGTGGTGGGATCGACAGCCGGCTCGCTCAACAACACACCACTGGCGATTCGAGACGGAATGTCTCGACTACGCAACAGAGCAGCCAACAACACCGCGAACTCCGTACTGTCGCCTTCAAGGCGTTGCACCACGATTTGAGCCGTATCGATGCTGCTGGAAAAGTCGCGAGGCTTGAGCAACTTCGATACGCCTTCAGTCAGCTTGAGCGTAATCTCGGCTTTGTTCTGTGTATCGCCCGCCAGTTGTTCAGCCAGTTTGATGACGCGTTTGTCGTCGCTGTTGATCCAGGCCGACGGAAACTGGCATTCGATTTCCGGCGCTGGCTGCAAGGCAACAGGTTGGGCAGGCTCAGTTAGGGCAGGGTCGGGCAGGGCAGGGGGGGCTTCGGCCGACGACCGATAGACCAGTACTCGGGCAGCGTATGCCGAATGAGAAAGTACGCTCTGATTGGTTTGACCTGAAAACAATAGATGCGGATCTCGAGTTTCAGATTGAATCTCATATCGAACTCGTGCCGCTTCCGAGAGATCAACAGCCGGCGTTGTCACCTTTACGGATGCGCCCGACCAGAACTCGACCTCGTCCTGATCGAGCATACGCTGTGCGTCGGCAGCAGAGATTCGAAAACTGCTGTAATTCAGTCCCTCAGGCCAGATGGTTTTGTGAACGACACCCTGCGCATCGGCCCACAATCGCACGCGAATTCCCTGCTTTTCCAGTTGCATGACTGCGTCGATGCGGACCATGTCCGTGAGCAGTCCAGTGGGTGAGGTGGTTTCCTCGCTCGGACCAGCCACCAAGGTCACCCTCGCCAATTGATGAGTTTGAGCCAGGAAGACATTGGCAACTCGCTCTTGACCAGGTTCCATCGGCTGTCGCCTAAGTAGTTGATGCATGCCCAGCGGTCCCCAGGCGGCTTCTGGCCAGGCGACTTGCTTGCTGCTATTGGAACTGCCTGATGTTTGCAGCTTCAATTGCCCGTTGGTGACCGCCCCCTGTGTTTCTTGTTTAAATTGACCGCTAGTCATGGTTTCGTAGTAGCTGTCCAACTGCCCATTGGGCTGCTCGATCGTCTCTACGCTAACGGATTGACGAATGGCCTGGCCGGATTGCAGCATGGGTAGCTTCGTCTCAGTGGTAAGCTTCAATCGTTTTCCGTCAACGTCTTCGATTTTGTAATGGCTTACACCGATACGTTTGGAGTTTCGGTAATGAGCCTCCCAATACTCCAGCGGCAGTTGCGTGCCAGGTGGAAGCCAGACCGGCCCACCCGCTTCGTCAGCCTCAGGCTCCACCTTTTTGGCCGGCAATCTACTCACTGGTTCGCCCGAACCTGCGGGCAAACGATTGGCCTCTGGCTGATTGGATGCGAGTGGCGTTCCTGTCGGTGAAAGCGTTTTATCAGGCTCGGTGGGCGGCGGGACAGTCGCGCCCGGCGATGCCGCGCCAACGGCAGCCTGAGAATTGGCTTGGTTTGCCGGAAGTAGCCTACCGGGGTTGGCTTCGGTGGCCTGTGCTGTGCCAGGTTGCGTCGAGCCGGGTTGTGTGGGTGCCGGTCGTGCTGGTTGAACTGGCAACGGCTTGTCAGATGCCAAGTTCGGCTGGCCAACCGACGGGCCGCAGCCGGCGTTGCATGCCCAACACAGCAGGCAAAGGCCGATGTTCACGCCGACCCAGGAGGGGCAATTGCGCATAATTTCGGATTTCCGAGGATTCATAGGACGAACGTCAACCCGTGACAGCAGCGCATCACCTGCTCGAGCACTCTCTATGAGTATATCTACCGGCGGCCAATTCGCGTTAGCCCCTGGGGTTTTATGGCGGTCTTGCAACCGGACCCCAGCATCATTGACGACGGAACCATTGACCATTCACCCCATTTAGGGCTAACTACGCCCCTGTCCTACGGCCCATCAAGTCGCCTCATGCCGGTTCTGCCGGCCAGGGCAGGCAGACGACTTGGCGAATAGGCAGCAAGTCCCAATTCTCTGTTCCTTGGCTCGGCAGATGACCTAGTTTTGCTTGTCGGTTCAAACGCGGGCTTTGCCGCAGAACTAGCGTCTTTCCCCCCGAGACAGTTGAAGAGATAAAGCAAATGGGCTCCAAGCCAAGCTCGCAAATTAGCAGCGCTTCATCCAGCGCCCAAACACGTACCACCAACGCCACCAAGTTCCAACAGATCTCTGAGGATCAGTTGGAAGCTCATATGGAGGTGTTTCGATATGGGACATTCGATTTGACCGAAGCAATTCGGCCGTCCATCGAACTGTCGATATTGCCGCGCCAAGGCTTCCGGCACGACACGTACATAGACCCCACAAGCAAAAACAAGGTGCCGGTCATCATGGCCGCTGCCAGTAGCGAACGCTTGTTTGATCTGTTCATCGACATGATCAGCACCTTGGGTCCGGTCGTGGACGTAGTGCTCGAAACCAGCCACTACCGCCATAATGGTGGCCACGAAGATTTCTACCGTGAACATATCGACATGCCGGTTCTCAAGAGCATTCTATATGATTACGAATCCATGTTGCTCAACGACGGTTGCACCGGCATCGCCGTGCTCAACCCGCAGCGACAGCAAGAGGTGCAGTTCGACGAGCACAAAATGATCATCGCTTATGGTTCGCCACTGGAGAACTACGAACGCGTCTTGATCAGCCATGACGTCTACTGCGAAAGCGATCTGCGTTTCCTGACCGAAGCGGAGCATGTTCACAGCAGTTCCGACGCGTTGTACACGCAGTTCGAATCGCTCTGCTCACGCTTGGGAATGGACAGCGAAAGCGAAGACGACGCCGAATTCGCCTGATCCGGCAAACCGGGAGTGCGGCATGAAATTGCCGCACTAACCCAGGGTACGTTTACGCTGCCTCGAAGTGCGGAAGAAGAAGAAGATATGACGAGTCGCGGAGCGATTCGTC
>JADLDX010000474.1 GCA_020846515.1 Pirellulaceae bacterium | reverse complement strand
TATCTGCCGGCCCATCCGTTTCATCATGGCCATCCGGGCCTGCGCGACGAAGTTGACGTCAGTGGTGTATGGGAACGACGCGATGAACGCACCATCCGTAACGAACTGGGCCGCGAGTTTGCTTGTAGCGAGAACATCGACAATCAAATCGGTCGCGTGTTGGCAAAGCTAGAAGCAATGGGCGAATTGGACAACACCTACATTGTCTATACGGCTGACCACGGCATATCAATCGGGCGCCATGGGCTACAAGGAAAACAGAATCTCTATCAACACACCTGGCGTGTGCCGATGCTTGTGCGCGGACCTGGAATTAGGGCTGGCTCGCGCGCTGAGGGTAATGTTTATCTGCTCGATGTACTGGCCACGCTGTGCGACCTGGCCGGCATTGCTGCGCCCGCGACGAGTGAGGGGCTCAGCTTCAAGCCCGTGCTCACCGGACTGAAGCCTGCGGTACGCGACGTTCTATACGGCGTTTACAATGGTGGCACCAAGCCTGGAATGAGATCGGTCAAGCAGGGTGATTGGAAGCTGATCAAATACGACGTGATGAACGGTTCCGTACGCGAGACACAACTGTTTAACCTCAAGGAGAACCCACATGAATTTGTTGCAGAGCACCACGATAGCAAGGTGACCACGATCACCGAAAGCGTGCCCGAGAAGTATCAGTTAAACCTGGCCGCCGATCCTAAACATGCTGCGAAACTGGCAGAAATGGAAGCTCTGCTGTTGGCCGAGATGCGTCGCCTGAACGACCCATGGCGTTTATGGAATCAACCAGACGACGGGCTCACACCACCCCCAGAGGGCCCGCTCAAAGGTCAGGGCAAGGCCAAGAGGAAGTCGAACTAAACAGACCAAGGAGATCCCTGGCAATGTTTCGCTACATAGAGAGTTCCATAGAGAAGTACATAGTGAGTTACATCGAGAAGACAGTCCCGGCAGCCAGCATAATCTTGGTGTGGTGTTGGCTGTTGTTCATACCGATGCAGTATGGTCAGGCGCTGGCCGCCGGGCCCACAAACTTTGTGGTGTGTATTGCGGATGATATCAGTTGGGATGACTTCGGTTGCTATGGCAGTAAAACGGCGCGCACGCCGCGGATTGATGCCATCGCCGCTCAAGGCTTGCGATTCACTGAGGCTTACCTAACGGCCAGCAGTTGTAGTCCGAGCCGATCGAGCATCATCACCGGACGTTATCCTCATAACCTTGGCCCGGCGGCGGAACTGCATCAACCTATCGCCGCGAACATTCCATGGTTGCCGACTGAACTGCGCCAGCTAGGGTATTACACCGCCGTGGTGGGCAAGAACCACATGTCGCGCGAGAATGCCAAGGTCGGAGGCGAAACCTGGGATCTGATCGACCCCGGAGTCACGCCCGAAAATCACGGCGGGGAGTCGCACTGGGTGAAAACGATTCAACAGCGGCCCAAAGACAAACCGTTCTTCTTCTGGTTTGCCGCATTGGATGCTCATCGTGATTGGGAAGCCGACAAGGAGTGGGATGAGACGAAGTACGGTCCCAAGCACCGCCCACAAGACATCATTGTCCCGCCGTTCCTGGCCGACGATATGGCCACGCGCCGTGACTTGGCTTCGTACTACAACGAAGTCTCACGCTTTGATTATTTTGTTGGTCAAGTCACCGATGCATTAGCTGCGGAAGGTGTACTGGACAACACACTCCTGCTGGTCTTGGCCGACAATGGTCGGCCGTTTCCGCGAGCGAAGACCCGCTTGCATGACTCTGGCATGAAGACCGCGCTAGTGGCCCATTGGCCGGCTGGTATTGTGCGACAAGGCAGCACTTGCCCTAGTCTCGTAAGCGTGATTGATATCGCGCCGACGTTCTTAGAGTTGGCTGGACAAAAATCTCTGCCCGCGAGTTTCCAGGGTGTGAGCTTGGCGCCCATCCTGCGCGACCCACAGGCCAAAACTCGTCGCCATGCTTTCTCGGAACATAATTGGCACGATTACGAAGCGCATGGTCGTTCGGTCCGCAGCGACGGATGGCTCTATATTCGCAACGCCCGTGCTGCGTTGGCATGGCAAGGTCCTGCCGACTCAGTCCGTTCGCCATCTCATGGTTCTCTAAAGGCACTTCGCGATGCGAACAAACTTACTCCGCACCAAGCGGACGTGTTCCTCTCGCCACGACCGACTGAAGAGTTGTACTTTACGGCGAATGATCCTGATCAGCTTAGGAATCTTGCAAACGATTCAACACAGGCTGAGACTAAGGCCCGATTGGCCGCACTGCTCGATCAATGGATCGAACAGACGGGGGATGCTGTGCCCGAGAAACTGACCGCTGATAGTTTCGACCGCGAGTCGGGTGTCGCGCTCGGAGCCAGAAGAGCGAATGTAAGAACAGCCCGCGGTGAGTATCCTGGTCAACCCAGAGACGCTGCCCACATTAATGCCCCCGGACCACGTTAGGAGTACTCCATGCATCGCACTGATACGAGATTTGCGCGTAGTGGGCTGCTGATGTTGATGACGCTGTCGTTGCTTCCGATGGTGGCATTCGATGGACGGATCGCCTCGGCGGCTGATCGGCCTCACATTATTTTTGTCATGGCCGACGATATGGGCTGGGGGCAGACGGGCTATCGAAATCATCCGGTACTCAAGACACCGAACCTTGATGCGATGGCAGCCAATGGCTTGCGATTCGAACGGTTTTATGCTGGCGGTCCGGTATGCTCTCCGACGCGGGCCAGTGTGATGACCGGTCGTTCTCATGAACGGGCTGGTGTGCTGAGCCATGGCTATGGACTGCGTTTGCAGGAGAAGACGATCGCCCAGGCGCTAAAAGGTGCGGGTTATGTGACGGGGCATTTTGGCAAATGGCACCTCAACGGTCATCGCGGTCCGGGGGCACCCATTTTCGCCGATGATCCGCGCAGTCCCGGCAATTTTGGGTTCGACCATTGGGTCTCTGTCTCGAACTTTTACGACATGAACCCACTGATGAGCCGTGCAGGTAAGTTCGAGGAGTTCCAGGGCGACTCGTCTGAAATCGCTGTGGCAGAAGCAGTAAAGTTCCTTGAGCAGCATCGCGCCAGTGGCCAGCCGATGTTCGCGGTGATCTGGTATGGTTCGCCGCACAGCCCATTCAAATCATTGGACTCGGACAAGTTGGCGTTTAGTCAGTTGAACGACGCCTCAGCCAATCATTACGGCGAACTGGTGGCGATGGACCGCAGCCTAGGTACGCTTCGCAAATCATTGCGCGAGATGGGTTTGGCTGATAACACGCTGCTGGTCTTTTGCAGCGACAATGGTGGTCTGCCCAACATCACACCCGATACGGTCGGCGGCTTGCGCGGCAACAAAGGCAGCGTGTTCGAAGGGGGGCTGCGCGTGCCGGGCATCATCGAGTGGCCCGCCTCTATTAAGCCGCGCGTGACCAACTACCCAGCCTGCGTGATGGATCTGTTCCCGACCGTGGCGGACATCGTTGGCTTGCCCGACAGTGTCATGATCCGACCAATCGACGGCCTTAGTCTCAAGCCATTGTTGGCGAAAGAACTCGATGAACGGCGCGCACCGATGGGGTTCCGTTATCAAGCCAAACGTGCGTTAATCGATAATCGGTACAAATTGCTAACCAACAATCTTGATGGTGGCAAGTTCGAGCTCTATGACCTCAGCGTCGATGCGAAAGAGGAGCATGAATTGAGCGCTCAGCAACCGGAAGTGGTTGCGAAAATGAAGCAACAACTGCTTCAGTGGAATACGAGCATGGACGCGAGCTTCGCTGGGAAAGACTATCCAGAGGGCAAGGTCACGCCCGCCGATCCCGAGCCGATTAACTGGTACGATGCAGCGCCCTATGAACCGCTGCTGAACCAGTGGAAACAACGTTGGGAATTTCAAGGGTATCTTAACCGCGCAGGCGCTCCCGCGAAGCGAGCTAACAAAAGCAGAAGGGCAAACCAATCGTTTAACAGTCAGCAGTAGGCGTACTTGGTTTACCGTCCTTGTGTGCCATGCGAATGTATTTATGCCTACCCACTACCTTGTTGTTAGATTGACGGATGGTCTCATGAAGTTATCACTGACGTTGTTCCATACTCTTGTAGCGTTCGCGTGGCTGCTGTCTGGTTCGGTATTTGCGGCTGACAAGCCAAACATCTTGTTCATCGCCATCGATGACCAAAACGACTGGATTGGTCATATGGGCGGGCATCCACTGGCCAAGACTCCGCATCTGGACAAGCTTGCCCAACGGGGCACGACGTTCCTCAATGCGCATTGCCAGGCGCCGCTGTGCAATCCGTCGCGCACCAGTCTGTTGTTTGGTCTACGTCCGACCACAACTGGCGTTTATGGGTTGGCACCCGCACCGCGTGCGTTATCGGAATTCCGCGATCGCGTTTCGTTGCCACAACATTTTGCGGCACACGGTTATCGTACCGCGGCCACGGGAAAGATTTTCCACGGTGGTACCAGCGCGGGCGGGGCCGGCGCTGGGAGGGCTCGGAACAGGGCAGCGGCTTCGCCGGGCGTAGCTGAGTTCCAACTGACTGCGCCCTTCGGTGGCGTGGGTTCCAGGCCACCGCAAAAACTGATTGGACCTACGCCGATGGGTAACAACCCACTGATGGACTGGGGCGTTTGGCCGCCCGATAACGATGACACAGTGAAGGGCGACTACCAGGTCGCGACGTGGACGGTAGATCAGATCAAGGCTGCGCCAAAAGACCAGCCCTTCTTCATCGCTGCCGGCTTTTTCCTGCCACACGTGCCATGTTATGCCACGCAGAAGTGGTTCGACCTCTATCCCGATGATGATAGTGTCTTACCGAAGATTCTCGAAAACGATCGCGATGACACGCCACGATTCTCTTGGTATATCCACTGGAGCCTGCCCGAGCCGCGGTTGAAGTGGGCTCGAGAAAACAATCAGTGGCGCAATTTGGTTCGAAGTTATCTGGCCAGTACGAGCTTTGTGGACGCGCAGATCGGACGTCTGCTAGCCGCGCTGGAAGAGTCGGGACAAGCGGACAATACAATCGTCGTCGTCTGGGGCGATCATGGTTGGCATCTAGGTGAGAAGGCCATTACGGGCAAGAACACTCTGTGGGACGCAGGTACGCGTGTACCGCTGATCTTCGCCGGCCCTGGCGTGAAGTCGGGGCAACGGTGCAGTCAACCGGCTGAGTTGCTGGACATTTACCCGACGCTCATTGAACTGACCGCGGGTGCGAAACGCGATGATTTGGAAGGTCTCAGCCTTGCACCGCAACTCAAGGACTCGTCAATCAAACGAGAGCGTCCAGCGATCACGAGTCACAATCAGGGCAATCATGGCATCCGCAGTGAAAACTGGCGATACATCCGTTATGCCGATGGTAGTGAGGAGCTGTACGATATGCAGGCCGACCCCAATGAATGGCATAACCTGGCTGCCTTGCCGGAGCGAGCGGCGATCATCGCTGAGCATAAGAAATGGCTACCTAAAATTGACTTGCCGCCCGCCCCTGGCAGCGCTAGTCGTGTGCTAACGTATGACAAAGCGACCGATGAAGCCGTCTGGGAAGGCCAAACCGTAAAGCGGACCGACCCCATACCCGAGTGAGTGCTGAGAACCATGAGTGCTTGAGCTGGTGGTTGATGGCCGTCGTCTCCTGTTTCATAGACGTTCGACGATTACCAAATGTAGGCTAATGAAAATTCGGACACCCGGAAAAAATAAATGAGAAGTGGTATGCGATCGATTTATGTTGGATGGCTTCTGACGCTCATGCTCGTGCCCATGCTCAGCACGATTTCCGTGGCAGCAGAACGCCCGAACGTGATTATCATTTTTGCGGATGATCTCGGTTATGGTGATTTGGGTTGCTATGGCTCGCCAACCATTCGCACGCCGCATTTGGATCAGATGGCGGCTCAAGGGTTAAGGTTTACCGACTTTTATTCGGCGGCAGAAGTCTGCACGCCTAGTCGCGCGGCATTGTTGACGGGGCGCTACCCGATCCGTAGTGGCATGTGTGGAAACAGACGGGTGTTGTTTCCCAACTCCAAAGGAGGCTTGCCGACCAAGGAAGTCACGATTGCCGACATGCTGCGTGAGGCAGGCTATGCGACGGCGCATATCGGCAAGTGGCATCTCGGTATCCATCCTGGCTCTCGTCCGCTGGAACAAGGATTTGACAGCAGTTTTGGTTTGCCTTATTCAAACGACATGGACGCGCGCGCGGATTTGCCCAAGGGCAGCACTGGTTCTCCCAACCCGCCCTTGGATGGTTGGAATGTGCCGCTGCTCCGCAATGGTCAGGTTGTGGAACAACCTGCCAACCAGACCACGCTAACGAAACGATACACCGAGGAAGCGGTCACATTTATACGCCAGCACAAAACGAAACCATTCTTCTTGTACATCGCGCACACATTTCCGCATGTCCCCATGTTCGCTTCGCCGGATTTCAAAGGCAAAAGCCGCGCGGGGATCTATGGCGACGCGGTCCAGGAACTTGATTGGAGCGTCGGACAAGTTCTCGATACGTTGCGGAGCGAAGGCGTAGCCGAAAATACGCTGGTTGTTTTTACTAGCGATAACGGTCCGTGGTTGATCATGGGCGATCAAGGCGGCAGCGCCGGTTTGTTGCGCGAAGGCAAAGGTAGTACCTGG
>JADLDX010000473.1 GCA_020846515.1 Pirellulaceae bacterium | reverse complement strand
TTAAAACATTCATACCGCCCAGTTCGTCAGAGAAAAACTGGGGAAACTCTCCGTGCACATAATGCGCGATCGCTTCGCCATTTCCGTGGAAGTGGACCAACGTGGGCAGTTCGGGATGGGGACAGTAGTGGTAACATCGCAGCACGGCGTTGCCGACATCCACTTCGATTGCCTCTTCGCAACGCCGGCGTTGAGGAGCAAAATAGGCTTGATTGATGGCAGGATGGTTAAGAATGGACATGTCTTAAACGGATTGGGATTGTGGCCGACTCGCTCCGCGACTCGGGCGGTTCTTTGTCGAGTCGCGGAGCGAATTTCAAAATGCCTGGTGAGATTTCTGAGATTTTAACGTTCTACGATGGATTCTGGGGACGATTCATGTTAACACCATAGGAGCCTGCCTGTGGAAATTCTCACCTGCCCCTTTTGATAGAGCGTGGCCCGAATGAACAGACCCACTGGATACAGTCCCAACAACTTCCGCATTTCTGGCGGTTATTCGCGGCGCAGTATGCTCAATATCGGGACCTTGGCAGCACTGGGAACTGCAGGTAGTTGGAGTTTACCCTCCTTACTAAGAGCTGAGAACGCGGCAGGTATCAAGAATAATCCCAAGTCGGTCATCATGATCTATTTGGTCGGTGGCCCACCGCACCAAGATATGTTCGATTTGAAGCCCAACGCACCTCGCGAGTACGCTGGTCCGTGGAAGCCGATCGCGACCAATGTGCCGGGTATGGAGATCTGTGAGGCCTTTCCTAAACTGGCCAAGATGGGTGACAAACTGACCATCATCCGCTCCTTGATCGGTAACCAGGCTGATCATGATGCGATCCAAGTTTTTAATGGCCATCATCCGAAGAAGCCCAAGCCCTCCGGCGGATGGCCTCAGTTCGGTTCGATGGTTTCGAGTGTCTTGGGACCAAGCTCGCCAACGACACCCAGCTACGTGAGTATGTGTTATCAGTGCACTCACGGTCCCTACAATGAACCCGGACCTGGCTTCCTCGGAACATCCCATGATTCGTTCCGCCCGCTAGGGCCCACCAAGCAAGACATGGTGCTCAACGGCGTATCGCTCGATCGCTTGGGTGATCGTGTGTCGTTGCTGCGTAGTGTCGATCAACTCAAGCGAGAAATCGACGCGTCCAGAAATATGATCGCCATGGACTCATTCACCGAACAAGCCATGGGACTACTGACGTCATCGCGTTTGGCCGAAGCGCTGGATCTCTCGAAGGAAGACCCGAAAGTTCTGGAACGCTACGGTAAAGGTGATCCGACGATCTTCATTGACAAAAACGGTGCCCCGCGTGTACCGCAAAGCATGCTAGTGGCCCGACGCTTGATCGAAGCCGGCGTGCGCGTGGTGACACTCAACTACAGCAAATGGGATTGGCACGGTGGCACAAATGCGGAAGGCCGCAAGAACAACTCTATCTTCTTGCGCGAACAAGAGGACTTCCCGATCTTCGACCAATGCGTCAGCGCCTTGATTGAAGACTTGCATCAACGAGGTCTGGCGGACGATTGCGCCGTCATCATTTGGGGCGAGTTCGGACGGACACCCAAGATCAGCAGTATCGTAGGTCGCGATCACTGGCCCCAGGTCAACTGTGCCTTGATGGCGGGCGGCAAAATGAAACATGGTCAAGTCATTGGTGCCACCGATAAAATCGCTGGCGAAGCCGTCTCCCGCCCCGTGACTTTCGGCGAAGTGTATGCGACCTTGTTCCATCATTTGGGCATCAACGTCGAAAACACCACCATCACCGATCGCAATGGTCGCCCTCAATACTTGGTGGATGACGACGGTAAAGTCATGCGAGAGCTCGTCTAATCAGCCGCGTTTTATCAGCCGCGTTTTATCAGCCGCATTCAATCAGCCGCATTTTATCAGCCGCAGGGCGCTAGCCCCCGGTTGTCCGCAATCAGCCGCAGAGCGCTAGCCCACGGTTGCTATAATCAGTCGCTGGGCATTAGCGTTCCCGCTGTCAGTTCGCATTTACTTTACGCGTAAAGTAATTGCTTCTGTCGACGTTTGGCATGACCGACCGGTTGACCAAGGCTGAAGGCCCTCAAAACAGTTGATACGTAAAGTATTCCCACTCCCTTCGGGCAGGCGTTATGTCGTTCGACCTGCGTCGATTAAGGTACGCGGCTTTTCGGCTCTTGACTTAACCAGGGATTACACGAATTTACGCGGGCCGTGTTCAGGCATTATCCGTGTTCATCCGTGAAATCCGTGGTTTATTTCTTTGGGTCTCACTAGTGTGTATCGCTACCGGGGCGATCGGCCTTGCTTCGTGCCTCTGTGCCTCCGTGAGAAAATCTCAAGATCTCTCACAGAGCCACAAAGGCTCGGAGTTGGCTGCAGCTGCGCCTTGGATCGACTCAACCAGAATGCGGCTCGGTGATCGTTTTCACCAATGGTAGCCCGCCTGCTCGCCACTTGGGCAGCGCTGGATCGGCACCGGCGGTTGGCACCGGTTGGCACCGCCGGCTGGATTCCTTCGCCCTACCGGGCTGGACCGGCGTGAGGCGAACACATACCGCGGGGGCAATAGCATATGGGCTAGACATACCGAAAAGCATGGTTGGTCATGCCGAAGAC
>JADLDX010000472.1 GCA_020846515.1 Pirellulaceae bacterium | reverse complement strand
GGGCGCTGATTAGGTCGGGCCTCAACCTTACTTTCCAATACAGAACCTGGAGAAGATTTCGCCCAGAATATCGTCGCTGTGCACCTCGCCGATGATGGTCGCCAGTTCATCCAGCACCAGACGTAGTTCGGCGGCGATCAACTCTTCGCCACCTCCCGTCCGCGCGATGTCCAGGGCTGCCGCAACGCCCAGCCGGGCTGCGCCGAGTGCTGAACGGCAGCGCACCGCTGTTTGATGGACGACAATCAATGGACTGGTCGCCTCTAGACTGGGTGTACTTGGATTGGCCTGGCTCAAGGATAGGTGGGTCTGAATCGCCTCTTGCAATTCTTTTAACCCCCAACCCAACCGGCTACTAGTCTGGATGGGCGCGAAGCCTGCGCCAACCAGATGATTACTAATGGCTGCCAAAGCTTCATCCGCCGGCCCATTAGCCTGATCATGCTGTCTATTAGCTTGATCGTGCTTAGTCCCGACGACTAGCCAGGCTTTAGGATGCGGACGAATCTTGGCCAAAGCGCCATCGACGCTCTGCCGATCGATCGGCAGTGAGCTGTCGATGCATAATATACAGAGGTCAGCCCTGCTCAAGCAGTTCAGCAATTGCCCCTGGGCTAGTGCGCGCGGCGAATCGTCTTGAAGCTCTTCCCAACCCGCCGTATCGATTAAGTCGACCGATAGTTTGTCCAGTTCGATGCGATGCTCGAGGTAGTCGCGCGTGGTACCGGCCACATCGGCTACGATCGCCAGCTCCTTACCGCATAACGCATTGAACAGGGAACTCTTACCGGAATTGGGCAACCCGGCCAGCACCACCTTAAGAGCCAAGTCGCTGGTGGAGCGAGTATCCAGCCGCAACGAAAATTGATCGAGTTCGGCTTGGATTTGTTCCAATTGTCCAATCACTTGGTCGAGGGAAATAAACTGAATATCCTCATCGACGAAATCCAAACCTGCCTCCAATTCGGCCACGATCTCGATGATGTGTTGCCGTAGCGGCCGAACCGCCGGAGCCAGATTACCACCCAGTTGTGTGAGGGCTGTTTGTAACTGGGCTGGCGAGTCGGCTTCGATGACACCTAAGACAGCTTCCGCCTGAGCCAGGTCCAACTTGCCAGACAAAAAGGCGCGCAAGGTAAACTCCCCGCGTTGGGCCGGTTGAGCACCTAGCTGGCAGCAGCGATCGATGACCGCTTCGACGATGGGCAAAGCGCCGAGCATATGGAGTTCGGCGGCAGGGCCGCCTGTGTAACTGCGATTGTCAGGCCAGTAAAGCAAGACAAACGGCCACCAGCGCTGCAGGGCCGGGAGCCAACAACCTGTATCGCAGTAATACAGACTCGGACCAGGCTGGCGGGAATTCGGGGGAGATTCGAGGCGGGAAACCTGATCAGATGGCGGCCGCGGTACCAAAAAGCGGGGCAGGGGCCAATCATCGACTCTCGACCCGCCCCGTAGACCCTGTGAGCCCTCAGAGCCTAGTCCAGCCGGCATCTGGCATAAATCGGCGAGGATTTGCCGGGTATTGGGCCCGGCCAGTCGCACGATGGCTCTCCGCCCACCCCGCGGCCCGCTGGCCAGGGCCACGATGGTTCGTTCAATATCTGGGATCATTCCTACTGGTAGGTCCTTTGACAGTTTACCCAATCGCGCCGAAAATGCTCACTTCCAATGGCCCGGCGATCACAACCGGAACCGGGGGCAGTGGCCCACCGGCTGAAAACTCATTCTACCTCAGACGGACCTAGACCTGGATGCACGCTTTACGACTTGCACAAGAGATGATCGCTCATGACTCGGTCAGCGTGCGTAGCAATGCGCCGATCGCCGCTCAAATGCGTGGTTGGTTGGAGACGCTAGGCTTTGAAATCGAGCAGTTGGAAATGACCGACGGCGCGGGCCAACTAAAGGTCTCACTGGTGGCCAAACGCGGCAAGGGTAGCGGCGGGATCGCTTACTTTTGCCATAACGATGTCGTGCCCGTGGACGATTGGAACGCCGCGGCCGGTGGACCATTCTCCGGCGCTGTGCGAGATGGCAAGTTGTACGGACGCGGAGCTTGCGACATGAAGGGATCGGCCGCGGCCGCCTTGGCTGCGATCTCGCGCATCGATCCACAAGAGCAAGCAGCGCCGATCTATTTCGTCGTCACTTCCGACGAAGAACATGGCATGCACGGTGCCAAACTGGTATCAGAACGATCCAAATTGTTCGAAGAAATCGTAACCGGCAAGACGGTGGGCATCATCGGCGAACCGACGGAGCTACACGTCGTCAGCGCTCATAAAGGTGCCTGTCACATGGTGGTCAACAGTCATGGCCGATCCGCTCACAGCAGTACTGCGGAAGGGCTCAATGCCAACTGGCAACTGATTGAATTCCTAAAGTATGTCAAGCAAGTGCAGGAGCGAACACAAAGCGATCTGACGCTGCAGAACGATCAATTTTACCCACCCACCCTGTCATTAAATCTGGTGATCAAGAACCGTCCAGCCGCTTCCAACATCACCGTAGGACACGCATCAGCGCAAATCTTCATGCGCCCGATGCCCAATGTGCCCTGGGAAGAACTGGCCCGCGAGATGGCACAGACGGCTTCGGCTTTAGGATTAGAAGTTGGGTCGGTCAGTTCGTTGCCACCGTTGTTCACATCGCCCGAACGACCATTCGTTCAATCGGCATTAAAGCTCACCGGCGATCAGAGCGTGGGCAGTGTCAGCTACGCCACCGATGGATGTTGGTTTACACGCTTGAGCGATTTAATTGTGATTGGACCTGGCAGTATCCAGCAAGCCCATCGCCCCGACGAATGGATTTCACTGGAACAACTGGAGAAAGGCGTTGATCTGTTCGAACGCTTCTTCCGACGCTTTGCGACTCAATACATCACTAATCTAACGACACCATCGCAAGAGGCCATTCCTCTTCCATCGGCCGCCCGGAGTCGTCCACCCATGAATGTTTTGCTAACAAGAGGCAGCAAACCAGCGATTGAGTATCGACGTGGCACTGCGCAAGATGTGCAGGCTGTGAACAACTTTCTCAAACCGTTTGTCAATCAACGCAAACTCTTGCGACGCACAGCCTCCGAACTGGAATTGCTCGTTCCCAGTGGCTTTTTGGCACTGGCCGACGGGCAAGTCGTCGGCTTCTCGGCCGTTGAGATCTACTCGCGCAAACTGGCCGAGATCCAGTGCCTGGCCGTCGAACCGAAATTTCAAGGCCAAGGCCTAGGCAGTGAACTGGTGCGCCGCTGCGTTGAATTAGCCCAACAGCGCGGTGTCATGGAAGTGTTGGCGATCAGTTCTTCCGATAGCTTTCTTCAAAAATTGGGTTTCAACTACTCACTGCCTGACCAGAAACGCGCACTGTTCTGTCAACTGCGCAGTCGCGACGAAGTTTACGGCGACGACGCCCGAGAGGAAGAAGAGTAAGCTACTATGCCAAGAGACTTCAACATGGCGTCCCACTTGAATCGTCTAGACCAATCTCGCTTGCCAACCCACGACAACTTACCAAACAACTCCAGCCAATCACGCTGGCTAATGCTGCTCATCATCATCTGCCTGAGCCTGCCGATCGATTACCCGCCCATCGATAGCTTGTTCCAGGACTACATGCCTGGCAATAACCTGGTCGATAGCCACCAGTCCAATCGCAACAGGCCCGGTAGTTCTTGGTTGATTGGTAATCTATGCGCACAAGATGCTGGCTTAAAGCTGCCTGTCACTAGGGATACCTGGCTGTCATCTGTGCCCCAAGAGCGTGGCGGTGCCAACGGTGGTGCGTCGCGGTTAAAATTAAAGTCGTATCAAGAGATGTCGCTGGTGGATTTCGATACCAGCTCGCTGGTCGGTCGCGTCATTGGCAAGGCTACCTTGCATGTTCGCAGTTCCAGCGACGCCAAGTTCAAACGGGTAACCGTTAGTAGTGTATCGGCCGATTGGACCGAGGGTGACAACACCAATTACAGCGCGTCGCCTGGCGTTTCGACCTTTGCCAATCGAGCGCACCCGGATGTACCCTGGAGCTACCCGGGTAGCGATTTCTGTAGTGTGATCCTCAGTCAAGGCTATTCGCGCTGGGCATCGCGTGACGCTACTGCACCAGACCAAGATGGGTGGCAACAAATCCCGATGGACCCGGCTGTGGTCGCTATGCGTGTGGCACAGCTCAGCTATGGATTTCTGGTCTTCGATGACACGGGCACCGAATGGTCGCGCAGTGGCGAGCAGTTCACAGCCCAGCCGTTTCCGAACCGCTACGCATTCAGTCGTGAACAAGGCGTTCGTCATGCGCCCTATTTGGTCGTCGAATTGACCGATGAGGATCGCATGCCACCGGAGGCGCCGACAGCGTTGCGCGTCAGTAAGGCTGATCTGCCGACCGGCCAATGGAAACTCAACTGGGTCAGTCCTGCCGATCGTGGACCAGCGGGAACCTTGGGATTTGTCATGCACATCGATGACCAACCCATCCAGCGTTACCTGGTCCCCAAGGCTGGCCAGCCAGGTCAGCCGGTCGAGATGCTGCTACGCGATATGTCGTTAGATACGACGCGCAAGCATACCCTGTCGATTGCCGCCGTGGATGTAGCAGGC
>JADLDX010000471.1 GCA_020846515.1 Pirellulaceae bacterium | reverse complement strand
TTGCCAATGTCAGTGCCAGCGTGCTAGGTGTGTACAGTGGCTTTGGCGTCGATGTCGGTCATTTGGTTACCGCCAGTGTGATTTCAGCACCTGCCTCGTTGTTGATTGCCAAGATCATGTTACCTGAAGCCCCCGATGCGCAAATCAACGCTTCATTGGCTCTGGGCAACGAGCGGCCCAGCGTGAATCTGATCGGTGCCGCCGTCGATGGAGCAGCCGATGGTTTGAAGTTGGCACTGAACATTGGTGCCATGCTGATCGCCTTCTTGGCCTTGATCGCTATGGCGGATTATCTACTGGGGCAAGCGGGTTGGTATTTAGGTTTTCAGTCGACCGATGGCACGCCGACGCTGACGCTAGCGCGCATCTTTAGTACGCTCTTCGCCCCAGTTGCCTGGCTGATCGGAGTACCATGGAGCGAGTGTGGCTACGCCGGCCAGTTGTTAGGTACAAAAATGTTGGCCAACGAGTTGGTGGCCTATCAGGAACTGGGCGTGATGCTGGAAACCCAACCGGCCATCTTGAGCGAACGGACCAAGACCATCATGACTTATGCGCTGTGCGGTTTCGCGAACCTGGGTGCCATCGGTATTCAGGTTGGTGGCATTGGTGGCCTGGTACCCGAGCGACGCAACGAAATTGCTACGCTCGGGTTTCGAGCCATGTTGGGTGGCACGATTGCCACCCTGATGACAGCCTGTATCGCCGGTTTGTTGCTGTAGATTGCTGTAGGTCACACGGTTAAACCATGTGGCTATGACTCTACACGTGTACGGCTGCGCGGCGTTGGGCGATCGTAGCCAATAATTTCTTTTGCGGTGTGGCGAACTTTTCGATCCCTTCGCGCATGAGCGTCGTGTACAACGCTTTATCGTCTACCAGGCGATCGAGTTCTTCGAGGACTGCGGTCGATGGCATCTGGTCGACTTGACGGGTGAACGCTTGGCCGCTTTTGGCAACGGCGTCATTGGTTTCCGGTGGATTGGTTTGGATATCGCTACCGGCCAGCGCGGCTACATACTTCCAGGCTGGATCACTAGGATCTTTTGTGCCGGTACTGGCGAAGATGATCTCTTGCTCTAGCGGAGTTTGTTTGGCTTTCCAAAATGCCTGGTTGGCTTGCCAGATACGTTTTGCATTGACGATCCCCAGTTGCCCTTGAGCCGCGGCCGAAAGCGTCGGTAGTTGGCTCTTGGTGAATTGATCGACCCGTGACACGAAGATGCTGTAAACGCTTTTGAACTTGCTCAACGAACTCAACCGACTGGCTCCGCGCCAGACGCTGTCGCGAGCCGCGACGTATTGATCCATGGTGAAGATCAGGGTGACGTTGAGAGTCACACCGGCGGCGGCCAGATGTTCCAGCGCTTCGATGCCTGCAGGGGTAGCTGGTACTTTGATCATGCGATTGGCGTGCCCGGCCGACCATTGTTGTCCCAGGGACACATAGAGTTTGACTCGTTCGGCATGTGGCAAATTGCGATCGGGATCTTCAATCAGAGGATCCAGTTCAAAGCTGACCCAACCGGCGTTGCCACCACTTTTCTGCCAGACAGGATAAAAAGCTTGTTGAGCATCGCTAACGACTTGATCTGTCAATTGCCAGGCGATGGCCGCATCATCCGACTCCGATTGAGCCAGGGTTCGCAACTGGTCATCGTAACGACCACTGGCCAACAGACCACTAATGATCACCGGGTTGCTGGTAGCCCCGACAGCTCCCCATTCGATGTTTTGCTTGACCAAATCCGGATCAACCGAGTCCAAATACAACTTAGTGCCACAATCGATCAACGACTGAATCGAAGTATTCATCCCTAAAATCTTTCCAAATGCAGTGAGAACAACAGGCGAACGGCTCGGCCAACGCTTCAAATTATAACGAATTCTGCAGCTTGAGCGCCACTGGGGAGCCGTTCCAAGATCTTCTCGATCAATTCACGCAACCACCGAAATCATCTTGGGTGACTCTGGTCAGACGTCCGTCTGGTTAGCAACGGTATGCAAAATGCAAAGGCGGGCGGTTGGGCAGTGACCGTACATCCGGCTCGGGTACGCTGCGACTGTGGCGACAGGGCACAAAGCCACGTCCGCGGCAAAGAAGCGATGAAGCTGATTCGCACGGTATATCACTTGGCCGGTTGGACCAAATCGGCGCGATTGGTTCATTGAAGGAAAGGTGCTTAGCTATCGGCGATTTAAGGGTGATCTAAACGCAGACTTACACGGCAACGCGCCTGACAAATCCGAAACTGCTCTGGTGCTCATTGACGTGATCAACGACCTTGAGTTTCCAGGCGGCGAGGAGTTATTGCAGCACGCGCTGCCTATGGCCAAGAAAATACAAGCGCTCAAATATAAAGCGATCGACGCTCAAGTTCCCATCATTTATGTCAATGATAACTTTGGCAAATGGCGCTCTGACTTTAGCGCGCAAGTGAAACATTGTCTCAGCGACCGTGTGCGTGGCCGGCCGATCGTGGAAATGTTGGAACCCGGGAGTGATGATTACTTCGTGCTTAAACCGAAACACTCGGGTTTTTTCTCAACGACTCTGGATACGCTCTTGGAACATCTAGGCTGTCGGCGACTGGTGTTGACAGGTTTGGCGGCTGAGGTTTGTGTTTTATTCACAGCCAATGATGCGTATATGCGTGACTTTCATCTGATAGTACCGAGCGACTGCGTGGCATCGATTTGCGAAGACAACACGCGTTATGCATTGCAACAAATGAAGTCCGTCTTGAAAGCCGATATTCGCCCGTCGCAACATGTTTCGTTTGACTAGTCATGGGACTGCGACGAGGCCAATTTTAGACGGTACAGAATTCCCAGGCGGCGGTGCCAGCTGTGGCGACCTGTTTGGTTCGATTATTGCATAGCTGCCAATTCGGGTTCGAGTCCGATCTATCGTGTCTTCTAAGGAAGTCATTTCAGGAGCAGTGATATGAAGGCGTTGTGCTGGCATGGTAAGGGTGATGTACGAGTTGATAACGTACCCGACCCGAAGATCGAGGATCCGCGAGATGCGATTATCAAGGTCACAGCGACAGCCATCTGTGGTTCAGACCTGCACTTGTTCGATGGCTACATGCCCGCGATGAAGTCCGGCGACATTTTGGGCCATGAATTTATGGGCGAGGTGGTGGAAACGGGTGCCACGGCGGCCGGTAAGCTGAAAAAGGGCGACCGCGTGGTTATTCCGTTTACCATGGCTTGTGGCACCTGCTTCTTCTGCGAGAAGACACTTTACTCGTGCTGTGATAATTCCAATCCAAACAAGAAGATGGCCGAAGAGGTGATGGGGCATTCGCCGAGTGGATTATTTGGTTACACGCATATGATGGGTGGTTTCTCTGGTGGTCAAGCAGAGTACGTTCGAGTGCCATTTGCTGATTTTGGTGCGTTCAAGGTGCCCGACAATCTGTCAGATGAGATGGTATTGTTCTTGACCGACATCTTACCCACTGGCTATATGGCCGCCGAGCAGGCTGACATCGAACCGGGTGACACGGTGGCGGTCTGGGGTTGTGGGCCGGTTGGGCAGTTCTCGATCCAGAGTGCTTGGTTGTTCGGTGCCGGTCGCGTCATCGCCATCGACCATGTCCCTGAGCGCCTTGAAATGGCGCGTCGTTTGGGCCGAGCTGAAACAATCGATTTCATGAAGGAAGAAGGCAGTGTTCAAGACAGACTGCAGGAGATGACGAACGGTCGCGGGCCGGACCGATGCATTGATGCCGTGGGCGCGGAAGCACACGGTTGGGGCAGTACCTCGGCTGTAGTGGACAGCATCAAGACGAACGTTGGTCTGGCAACAGACCGCCCCACTGCGCTCCGGCAAGCCATCATCGCTTGCCGCAAGGGCGGTACTGTTTCTGTTCCGGGTGTCTACGCGTATGTCGACCAAATGCCCATGATGGCGTTCATAAACAAGTCGCTTGTGATGAAGACCGGTCAGACTCACGTGCATCGCTATCTGAAACCACTCACCGAGCGCATCGAAAAAGGTGAGCTTGATCCATCAGCCATCATCACGCATCGCCTGCCGTTAGCTGACGCGCCAACTGGATACAAGAACTTCCGAGACAAAGAAGATGGTTGCATCAAGGTTGTGCTCAAGCCGTGAACTAACCCTCCCAAACGCAGCTTAGGGAGGGTCGAAAAACAGGCGTTTAGCCTGCTTTTTCGGGGAGGGTGCGTGCGCCGCACTGACGAGTTCGCAGCGCATACTTCATACTTTGGTTAGCACGGGAGGCACCCTCCCCGACTGAGCTGACGCCAGTCGACCCTCCCGCTGCTACGCAGCGGGAGGGTTAGTTGAACTAACCCTCCCAAGCG
>JADLDX010000470.1 GCA_020846515.1 Pirellulaceae bacterium | reverse complement strand
TGAAGGGCTGGACTCCCAGTCTCATGGCAGACTTGATATCCGATACACATATGTTCAAGCCGGTCACGGAGAAAGTTCGTCAAGTCGATCATCATGGTGGCTATACGGCCGGAGCTGGTCATGCGCTGTACACCGCGCGAGCCTATCCAGCATCTTGGTGGAATCGCGTGGCCTTTGTCTGCGGACCGACCGGCCACCTGGTGGGTACGTTTGTTTTGAATGCCAACGGCGGTTCCTTCAGCGATACCAACTCATTCAACTTGATCGCCAGCGACGATGAATGGGCTGCACCGATTATGGCTGAGGTTGGACCGGATGGCCATGTATGGGTCATCGATTGGTACAACTACATCGTCCAACACAACCCAACTCCGCAAGGCTTCCAGACGGGCAAGGGCAATGCCTACGAATCAGATTTGCGCGATAAAAAGCTTGGTCGTATATACCGCGTGGTTTACGACGATGCCAAAGCAGAAGCGACCAAGTCGCCGAAATTGTCGAGCGACGATCCGGCTGGTCTGGTGGCTGCCTTGCAGCACAGCAATCGACTCTGGCGACGACATGCGCAGCGACTGTTGGTCGAACGTGGTCAGATCGATGTGGTGCCGCAATTGCTGAATCTGGTCAGCGATCAAAAGGTCGATGATGTCGGATTGAATGTAGGTGCCATCCATGCTTTATGGACCCTCAAAGGTTTGGGCGCGTTGAACGCGCCTGGTAAGCCAGCGTTTAGCGCGGTCGTGGCGGCGCTGGAACATCCATCGGCGGGCGTGCGTCGCAACGCGGCCCTGGTGCTGCCACCGGCCAAAGAATCAGTGGCTGCCATCGAGAAGGCCAAATTGTTGAGCGATGCGGAACCCCAAGTAAGATTGGGCGCATTGATGGCCCTGGCTGATATGCCGGAAGATGCGGTCGCTGGCAAGCTGCTGGCTGCGGCGGCTCGCGATAGTGTCAACATGCTCGATCGTTGGCTGAAGGAAGGCATCATCTGCGCTGGTGCCGCTCAGGCCGCGCCGCTGCTGATGGGTTTACTGACTCAAACATCGCCCGCCAAAGATTCGCCAAACAATGGCCAAAACAGCAATGGCCAAGTTATGGAAGGCCAAATAGAACTGGCCAGCGTACTGGCCGAACATCTGGCGCGTTCTCAGCCTACGAACCAGCAATTGGTAGAGCTGCTCAAAACCATGACCAGCGGAGACCGAGCCTTGGCCGAAGCGATGGTCGCGGGACTGAGCAAAGGATGGCCGCGCGACTACAAACCCGAGTTGACCGCCGAGCTCGAGCAAGCGCTCGACGCACTTGTACCTGGCTTACCCTTGGGATCTCGTGGCCAACTAGTGACGTTGGCCAGTGGTTGGGGCAGCCAAAAGCTTAAGAAGTATGCCGACGAGATTACGGCCGGCTTGAATGAGACGATTGCCAAAAGCGATGTGCCCGTGGAAGCACGCTTGGAGGCTGTCAAACAACTGCTGCAAATCAGTGGTGGCAATGACGCAACGGTAGCTCAATTGATCGATATGCTAACTCCCCAGAATCCTCCGCAACTGACTTCTGGCATTGTGCGATCGCTTTCGGCCAGTCGTTCCAGTCGCGTCGGCGAACTGCTGTTGGGCAAATGGGCCATGTTAACGCCCAAGCTGCGTGAAGACGTGGTGGCTGTGTTGATCGTACGTCCCGATTCGGCGCGGCAACTGGTCGATAGCCTGGCGACCGGTCCAATCCAAGTCACTGACTTGACCTTGGATCAACGTCAGACACTAAAGAACCATCCCGATCGTCGACTGCGCGATGCGGCGACGAAGGTGCTATCGGCCACCGGTGGCTTGCCCAGCGCCGACCGCGTCAAGGTGTTGGAGCGTTATGCTTCCACCGCGCATGCCAAAGGTGACGCGAAGGTCGGCAAGGAACTGTTCAAGAAAGCATGCGCGAATTGCCACAAACATTCTGGCGAAGGTCAAGAGATTGGCCCCGACTTGACGGGCATGGCCGTACATCCCAAGGAAGAATTGCTGATTCATATCTTGGATCCCAGTCGCAGTGTTGAAGGCAACTTCCGACGCTACACCGTGTTAACGGCCGATGGCAAGGTTATCGCAGGTATGTTGGCAGCCGAGTCACTTTCTGCGATCGAGATCATCGATGCGGAAGGCAAGAAGCAATCGATCTCGCGTGAGGATGTGGATTCAATCAGTGCGACCAACAAGTCGTTGATGCCTGAGGGCATCGAAGAGACGCTGAAAGAAGCCGACATGACGAACTTGCTCGAGTTCCTGACCACCAAGGGTCGGTTCGTACCGTTGCCTTTGGCGACGGTGGCTACGGCTATCAGTACCAAAGGCCTGTTTCACGATGGTGACAACGGCCCTGACCGCGTGATCTTCCAGGATTGGAAAGGGAAGACCTTCCAAGATGTGCCCTTTCAACTAGTTGATCCGTTGGGCAAGACCAAGGCGAACATCGTGATGTTGTATGGACCACAAGGGACGATGCCGCCGAAGATGCCGCGCAGTGTGAAACTGCCTTGTAACATGCCCGTAGGCAAACTGCACATGTTGGGTGGCGTCAGCGGTTGGGGGTTCCCAGCGTCGAGGGCAGGCACGACCAGCATGCTGGTTACCTTCCACTATGCCGATGGCCAGACCGAAGAGCATAAATTGATCAACGGCGAGCACTTTGCCGATTACATTCGCCGAGTCGATGTCCCCAAGTCAACGTTCGCTTTCAACGTGCGCGGCCAGCAAGTGCGTTACTTGGTTGTTGAACCCAAACGCAAAGAGATTGTGCGCGAAGTAGAATTGGTCAAGGGAGACGATCCGACGGCACCGATGGTCGTAGCCCTGACGGCTGAACAACCCCAGTAGCCGCTCAGCGGCAATCACGTAGCAGCGTCTCTCCGAGACGCTGAAAACGCTGAAAAACGCTAGTCTCGGAGAGACTCGTCCACCGTAATCGTTGAGTACCAGGCTGCGCGCCTTGAACCCACCCATGGCCTACCTATGTTTGCACGCAGACTATTGCTCGCTCTCGCCTGTGTCTGGTTCAGTTGCCTGCTGCAACTGACCAGTGCGGCGGATGATATCAATTTCAATCGAGATATCCGGCCGATCTTGTCGGAGAACTGCTTTTACTGCCATGGCCAAGATGGCAACAAGCGCGAAGCCGATTTGCGATTGGACCTGCGTGACTCGGCGTTGGCTGCCCAAGCCATCGTGCCGGGAGATGCAAAAGCCAGTGCTCTGGTTCAACGGATGCACTCTGTCGATCCTGAAACCCAGATGCCTCCGCCCAAGTCGAATCGACGTCTGACCCAGGCGCAGAAGCAACTGCTTGAGCGTTGGGTGAACGCGGGCGCACCCTATCTTGATCACTGGGCCTTTACGACGCCGAAGCGACCCAACACTCCCGAGGTCAAGCAGACCGAGTCGGCTCGCACGGCTATCGACCGTTTTGTGCAATCCAAACTTGATCCCATGGGCCTAACGCTTGCGCCCGAGGCCGAGCGCGCGACTTTGATCAAACGTTTGTCGATCGATTTACTGGGTGTGCCACCGACGCCGGAACAAGTGCAGGGCTTTGTGGGTGATCAGCGGCCGGATGCTTATCTGCGCCTGGTGGACCGCTGGCTGGCCAGTCCGCGATATGGCGAGCGCATGGCGTTGCCGTGGCTGGATGCCGCGCGATATGCCGACAGCAATGGATTTCAACAGGATGGTGATACCTGGCAATGGCTATGGCGAGACTGGGTTGTTCGCGCGTTGAATTCCGATCTCCCGTTCGACCAGTTTACGATCTGGCAACTGGCGGGCGATCTTTTACCGAGTGCGACCACCGATCAAAAAATCGCCAGTGGCTTTAACCGCAATCATCTGCTCAATGGCGAAGGTGGCGCGATTGCCGAGGAGCAGCGATTCGTCAATCTATTCGACCGCATCGATACAACGTCGACCAATTGGTTGGGCCTGACGATGGCCTGCGCGCAGTGCCACGATCACAAGTACGATCCGCTGACGATGAAAGATTATTACAGTCTGCTGGATGCCTTTAATCGCGTACCCGAAACGGGCACACCTCAGCGTTTTTCTTCACGTATTCGCGTCGCACCACCGGTGCTCGAGTTACCTACGCCGGAAAACGCAGCTCATATCAAGGCGTTGGAAGATAAGATTCAAGCGCTCGATTCTGCCGCTAAATCGCAAGTCGAAGCTGCTTGGGCAGGCTGGATGGCGGCCATTACTGGTGATTTGACAGCGGATGCCTTTAAGAATTTATCGGATCGCACTAAAGAGCTGTTGCGTAAAGCAGAAGCCGATCGATCGGCCGACGATAAGCAAGAACTGGAGAGTTTGCTTCGCAAGTATTTCGACGACAAGGTTCGCTCTGGTTTGTCGGCCAAGTTGCCGGACTTTGCCAAGCAAGAAGCGTTGCGGAAAGAACTGGCTGACTACAAAGCTGATCAGATTCCGCGCGTCATGATCATGAGCGATGACAAACCTCGCGAGTCCGCCATTTTGGAACGTGGCGAGTACTTGAAACCTACCACGAAGGTCTCATTTGCACCGCCAGCCTTTCTGCCGCCACTGCCCCTAGGAGCACCGGCCAATCGCTTGGGATTTGCCCAGTGGCTGGTCGCGCCCAATCACCCCTTAACGTCACGTGTGCAAGTCAATCGCATGTGGCAGCACTTTTTTGGTATGGGGATCGTCAAGACGACCGAAGACTTTGGCGTACAAAGTGAGTATCCACTCCATGGTGAGCTACTCGATTGGTTGGCTGTCGAGTTTGTGCAGCGCGACTGGAGCAGCAAGGCACTGCATCGCCAGATCGTACAAAGTGCTACCTACTGCCAATCCAGTCGCGTGACAGCGGAACTGCGCGCATTGGACAGCGACAATAAACTATTGGCGCGTGCCAGTCGCTTTCGCATGCCTTCACTGCTGCTGCGCGATTGGGCCTTGTCGGTAAGTGGCTTGATGGATCGACAGTTGGGCGGCGTCCCGGTTTACCCGTATCAACCCGATGCGGTGTGGGAGGCATTGGCCATCACCAAGGAACGCGACTTTACCTATCCGGCGTCCAGCGGTACCAATCTTTATCGACGCAGTTTATATACGTTCTGGCGGCGCACGGTTGGCCCGGCCAATATGTTCGACGCATCCAATCGACAAACCTGCCGCGTTCGCGTGGGCACCACCAGTACACCTCTGCATGCGCTAACCACACTCAATGACCCGACCTGGGGTGAAGCCGCTCGAGTGTTGGCCGAACAAGTCATGCAAACAGCATCGACCAACGAAGCTCGGTTGCGGATGGCCGCCGAGCGTGTGTTATGTCGCACGATCAGCGACGCAGAGTTGGAAATGTTGGTGCGTGCTCTGTCTAAACAGCGCGAGATTTACGCGAGTGATGAAGCGGCCTGTCAAGCCGTTTTAAATGTGGGGCAGGCCAAGCGTGACACGTCACTGCCGGTCCTCGAGCACGCTGCACTGAGTCAAGTGTGCCTGGCCCTCTTAAATCTGGATGAGGCTTTAACTCGCGAGTAAGTTACGGTACGTACTGGATCTCCAACGCGCGTAGCTGTTCGGTCGGGATTGCAGCCAGTGCCGTACTAACTTGTTTGGCGGGTGCCTGCCACTTTAACGCTTCCAAGAGCGACAGCTTTTCTGTCAGGTACGCAGACTGGTCGATACTGTCGACGTTACGCTCGAGGAGTTCCAGGGCCTGACCCGACCAACCATCGCGGCGGAGCGTGAAGATTTTTAGCTGGAAGAACTCGGCATGGTCTGGACCGACCAGTTGTTCGACAATGGCTAGGGATTCGGATACCGTATCGCGATAGCCTTGGATCTCTTCGTCCGACAATTTCGCGGCGCCCGCCACGGGTGAATCGGGCAATTTGGCACCACGCAGGGCGTGAGCCAACGCGCGGGCTTTTCGGTAATGTGCAAACGCCATGGCGGCCTTCATCTCGTCGGTGGGCTTTTTCTGCTTTTCCAACAGCGAAATAACTCGACCGCTCGCGTCGCTGATCTCTTTCCAGTAGTCATTGCGGTAACGCATCTGATCGATCCAGTGCAGTTGCAATTGCCGCAGACCGACGTCACCGGAATGTTCCGACAGAGCGCTTTGCAGGGCCGATGTATCCTTCAGCGTCGGCGGGGTTTTGCCATGAAACAGGGCAACTCGGAGTTTCCCGGCCAGTCCGGAAGGGTCGAGCGGCGGTTCTTTTAGCGGCGGCAAAGTTTTGGCATCGGCCAGATTTTTTGCCTGGCTATTTGGTTGATTGTTTGTTTCGGAGGCCGTTTCGTTAGTTTTGGGGTTCCATTTGACCAGCCAATCGCGTTGGGCCTGTAGCTCTTGCTTGAGCTCCTTGGGCAACTGGTTGTCAGCCAATGGACGGTCGAACTCCTTCACCTGGGCGTCGCGCCACTGGGCGTCGACATTGCCCCGGGAAAGAGTTTGGAGCTGAGCCAGGGCGATAGGGCTCGCCGGGGAGCTGAGCACCGATAGCGGTACCAATAGGCCTAATACAGACAAGGAAAAGCGACGTAACATGGCTGGGGTCAACTCGGGGCGTAAAGTGGGTGGTCGGCGAATCGTCAAGGCTAACCTGCTAGAGTCCGAATTGCAACGCTTTACATCCTGGTGAGAACGAGTCTAATAGAGGGTTTGGCGGACATCCTATGACCGGTTTTGACCAGTTTTTACCGGTTCTGACCTGTGTTCCGCCTGACGAGATCGCTTACCAAAGGGCTCCGGGTTTGAAATCGCTGCCATCGCTGCCAATCATCGACCAAGCCCCTGGTCGTTCTGCTAATCGCTCTCCGGGGCAAGCCGCGACCGCCGGTGGTGGCCCTGCTGTAAAGGGGCGTTACTCGTTTATTAGTCTGGGCTGTCCCAAGAATTTGGTCGACAGCGAGCGTATGCTGGGGATGCTCCGCGATGATGGTTTCAGCTTGGTGCAAGACCCAGAGCAATCGGACTTTGTGGTTATCAATACCTGCGGCTTTATCGACAACGCGCGGCAGGAATCGCTCGAAGCCATCGACCAGATGCTCGCACTCAAGCGCGAGGGAAAGATCCGCGGACTAATTGTCGCAGGCTGCTTGGCTGAGCGGGAACGGGACAAATTGCTGGAAGCCCGCCCCGAGATC
>JADLDX010000469.1 GCA_020846515.1 Pirellulaceae bacterium | reverse complement strand
TCGTCTGGGCGACCGTCGGTGAACGGATTGGGCAAGTCATCACGACGGGGATCAGCCACGCTCAGCGGCTTACCGAACATGCGTTGTCCATAGCCGTCATGATTCTGCGAATCGCCTCGGCTGGAAAGATCGATGATCGCTCCGGCCTGGCCCTCCGCTTGCGCTCCGGCTTCGCGAAAAGCCATGGCTAGTTGAGTCTTGCCAACGCCCGTGGCGCCGATGAGCATAGTCAGAGTCCCCGGGAGCAAACCGCCTCCCAGGGACTCGTCCAGTTCAGGTAAGCCTGTTGAAAACCTCGAATCCATTTACGACTTGTCAACCTTCTTCGCGTTGGCAGCCAGGTCGAGGGAATTTACGGCTTCAACGTAATCGGTCGTAATGTTCAGCACCTCTTCAGCATAGAAGTCCTTCTTGAAAACTTCTTTCTTTGGCAACTGAGCATCCAAAATCGCTTTCTCGTCTTCTTTCTCGGCATCGATCTCTTTGCGACGCTCAAGGAACGCTTGTTCGTTCAGCGAAACGTACTTCTCGTCTTTCTGACTGCGATACAATTCGATTCGCTTGAGCAACTTGTCAAAGCCCTCACTGCTCTTGACGCGCGAGGTCGATCGGTTGCGAAGTTTGGAAAGGACCTCATTGTTGACCAATCCATAATCCTGATGGCCAGCCTTGCGAACTTCGTCGCTTGGCAGCGCGTAATCAAGATCTGCTTCGCTGATATCCATCGCCGATGTGATCGCCGGCAGAATAATGTCTGATAGCACGCCTTCACGCTGAGTGCTCTTGCCAGCGGGCAGATAGAACTGCTGAATAGTGATTTTCAGCGCCCCATATTCATTGGGCCGGTTGAGCAGCAGTTGGCCAAGGTCGACCAGGCTTTGAACCGTGCCTTTGCCGTGAGTGCTAGGATCGCCCACGACGATACCGCGGCGGTAATCCTTGATGGCACCTGCAAAAATCTCGCTGGCGCTAGCGCTCTCTTTGCTCGTCATCACAACCAGCGGCCCATTCCAGGCGGCTCCACTGTCTTCGTCGTCATAGACTTGCACTTCTCCCGAAGGGTCTTTGACTTGCACCACAGGTCCGTGATCTATGAACAGTCCGGTCAGACTGATGGCTTCCGTTAGGGAACCACCACCATTGCGGCTCAGGTCGACCACCACGGCATCGACGTTGGATTCGCGGAAGGTCGTCAAGATGTTTCGAACGTCGCGAGTCGAACTGCGGTACGAATCGGACTTGCCTTTGGCACCCTTCATATCCAAATAAAAACTGGGCAGATCGATGTAGCCAACTTTAAATGCCGAACCGTCGGCTTTCTTGCCGTGCTCGACGACTTCACTGCGGGCAGCACTGTCTTCGAGGTTGATCTTCGCACGTACGATGTTGTAGATGATCACCTCGCCACCGGCCGCGGGCTTGACGCCCAAGCGAACCGTGGTACCAGCGTTACCGCGAATTTTGGAAACAACGTCGTCCAGTTTCATATCCAGCACATCGACCATGTCGCCGTCGACGCCTTGGCCAACACTGACGATGCGATCACCGGACTTAAGACGACCATCTTTAGCAGCCGCCCCACCAGGTACGACGTTGGTAATCGTCGTGAAACCGTCTTCCAAAGTTAGCTGAGCGCCAATACCTTCCAACTTCAGACTCATGACGATGTCAAAATTGGTCAGCGTCTTGGGGGCCATGTATGTGGTGTGCGGATCAAAGCTAGTCGTGATGGCCGTGACGAACGTTTCGAGAACTTCGTCCGCATCGGTCTGATGTTGACGCTTGAGGATACTGTCATAGCGACGATGCAGGCGAGCGCGAGGATCCTCTTGGGATTTCTTCTTGGCGACTTCATCGCCCTCGGCCACTTTTTCGTTTTTCAGAAGCAGCATGCTGTACTTGATCTGCTTCCGCATGCGATCGCGAGCCTCTTCGGGCGTCTTAGGGTACTCAACAACATCGCGATCAGCTGGCAGTTTTTCATCGATCGTGAAATCATGTTCACGATCGATTTCTTCGTGAGCCATTTTCACGCGTTCGTCAACTCGTTCCAGGAATGTCTTGAAGACTCGAATAGGAAACTCGCCTTTACCCTTCTTGGCATCATCATCCAAAGTGGTATGGTTCTTCATGAAACCGTCGATGTCACTCTGGTAGAAATAGAGCTTGAACGGGTCGAGGGCTTTGAAGAACTGGTCGAATGCTCGCTTGGAAATCTCATCGTCCAAACCATGTTTGGAAAGATGTTGGTTGTGCATGATGTCAGACACGCGCTGGACAATAATGCCATCTTTGGCGCGGAATTCCTTCATGTCCTGGACACGCGGTGGAGGCTCGGCCGCCATTAACGCAGGCGTGACCATAAAACTGACAACTGCCCCAAACACCAGCAGCTTTCGGTTGGCTTTTTGCATTTGACAACTTTCCGAAGGAAAAAATGGGCGAGAATCCAGACGGGTTTGGGCTAACTCGGTAAGCAGGGTAGCTCGTTCGTCCCCTGCAATAGTAGGATAATCGAGTGTCTGTAGCAACACGGACTTGCAGATCGTGTGGCGAGAAACCCCCAACCGTTTCGCTCGCATGAGTGATTCACGAGTCGCGAAGCGATTCGCCCACATCCCGCATGAGTGCCCCCCGAGAGGTTGAGCTGACTAGCAGCCTGACATTTTACAACTGTTACCGTGGGGCTGGCTTTCATGCTCCAGAGTGCGACAATTCCATCTACAATTGAACTGTTGTCCTTAGGTAATCCTAACTGGGAACTATGCGAATTGGTTGAGTTAACCACCGAACCGATCGACACGGTCGCTATGCTAGCCACTGTTACTAAACCAAACTGCGGGGCAGAAGTTCTGTTCGTGGGTACCACGCGGCAGTGGACCGGCGATGTCGAGACGCGATATCTGGAGTATGACGGGTACGTTGAGATGGCCCAAAAAATGTTAGAGAGTTTAGAAGCAGATGCGCGAGCTCGTTGGCCACTGGTGGAGGTGGTCTTGGTTCACCGATTAGGGCGAGTCGACATCGCCCAGGCGAGCGTCGCCGTAGCCGTCGGATCGGCTCATCGCGATGCAGCCTTTTCTGCGGCGCGTTGGTTGATCGACCAGATTAAAGAGCATGTGCCGATCTGGAAGTGCGAGCACGGCCAATCTCAAGCCCAATGGGTTCATCCGTCATGATGCACGAAACCGAAGGGTCCCCGGTCAGCTTGAGCCCTGCCGAAAACAGATCCGTGGCTACGTCTGCGGCTGTTCCACCGGCCACTGAGTCCAAGGCTTCGCCCAAGCTTGCTCAGGCCTCGCAGGCTACCCTGCCGCTCATCGACTCGTTTGGTCGCGTTCATAGGTCCCTACGTATCAGCGTGACCGATCGATGCAACATCCGCTGCCAATACTGTATGCCAGAAGTGGCCCAGTTTATGGACTCGGAAAAACTTCTCTCGTTCGAAGAGATCGCCCAGTTTGCAAGAATAAGTGCGACACTTGGGATTCGCAAGCTGCGCATCACCGGTGGCGAACCATTGATGCGTCCCGAGTTGCACCGCTTATTGCGGATGCTCTGTCAAATCGAGTCACTCGAAGGGCTGGCATTGACCACCAATGGCATGCTGCTTGCCCAGCAAATCGACGACCTGGTCGCCGCCGGATTAAGACGGGTGAATATCAGTCTTGATACGCTCAACGAAGAGGTGTTTCGACGGCTCTCTCGACGCTCCGGGCTGGATCAGGTGCTCGCTGGTATTGAAGCAGCCATTGCTCAGCCATTGCTGGTCGTGCGACTGAACGCATTGGTGATGCGCGATGTAAATTTCGACGAGGTGCTCGACCTGGTTGGTTTTGCTCGAGAACGCAATTTAGCTTTGCGGTTCATCGAGTTCATGCCGCTGGATGCCGAGCGGGCTTGGAATCGTTCCCAGATGGTCAGTGGTGACGAAATGCGAGCGAGAATCGAGGGGCGCTTTGGAAAGTTGGTACCCGCACAAATCAAGGACCCAGCCCAACCAGCCACCGACTTTGCATTTGCAAATGGATCGGGCCTGGTTGGCTTTATCGACTCGGTGACGCAGCCGTTTTGCTCGGCGTGCGACCGATTGCGTTTGACAGCAGACGGCAAGCTTCGCAATTGTCTTTTTGGACGCGAGGAATGGGACGTACGTGAAGTACTGCGTTCGGACGCGGTACGTGAGTGTCAAGATGCTGCCGCTGTGGAGGCTGTGGTGCGTACCTGTTTGCGGGCCAAACGGGCGGCACACGGTATCGACGCCGCGGACTTTTCCCCGCCCGTACGCGCTATGTTTCAAATAGGCGGTTAGGCCTGACTTCATAATGCAACGCAGAATCTACCTTGATCAAGCGGCGACCACTTGGCCCAAAGTTCCAGTGGCGGTGGCAGCGGCAGAGAAGTTCATTCACGACTGCGGTGCCAGCAGTGGACGCGGTGCCTACGCCAGCGCGAGATCGGCCGATCAATGGGTCACTGCGGCCAGGCATAACCTGTGCCGCTTGTTAGGCGGTCGCGATGCGGCGGACGTGGCCTTTTGCTCAAGCGGAACCCATGCATTAAATGCGGCCATCAGCGGTCTGCTGCACGCGGGGGACCATGTAGTTACAACGGCGATCGAGCACAACAGTGTCTTGCGACCGCTGGAACACTGGCGGCAAACACATGGCGTGCAAGTCGACGTGGCACCGTGTGATCACCAAGGACTAGTGCCTCTGGTACCCGCAGCGCAGCTCATGACGGCCAAGACACGACTGGTCATCGTGTCGCATGCGTCCAACGTGACGGGACGCGTTCAAGATCTGGCTGCCTGGAGCGAAATGGCTCATCAATACGGCGCGCTACTGATGGTCGACGCCTCCCAGACGGTCGGCTATTTGCCCATCGATATTCAGCGGTTGGGCATTGATCTACTGGCTGCCGCGGGGCACAAAGGATTGGGCGGGTTGCCCGGAACTGGATTTCTCGTCGCGACACCGCAGGCTCAAGCTCAACTACGGCCCTTGATGTTCGGCGGCACGGGCACAGCTAGTGAGCAACTTAGCTTTCAACCTGCGTGGCCACAATCGGTGGAAGTGGGCAACCTCAATTTGCCAGCCATCGTATCGATGGCCGCAGCGGCTGAGCACTGGTTGCGCGAGGGCGAGACGGCACTGGCAACTTGGCAAAACCCGCTAATGCATTTGCTCAAGGGATTGCGCGAACGTTTTTCGCCCGACGTGCTTAGAATAATCGGCCATCCAGCAGAGGCCGTTTCGCTGCCCGTGGTCAGCCTGCTGCCGAGCCAGTGGGATGTGCATGAAGCCGCCGCCGTGTTGGATGCTAACTTCGGCATCGAAGTGCGCGCCGGTTTCCATTGCGCGGCTTTGGTCCACCAGGCTGTCGATTCGCATGGAACAGGTGGCACCTTGCGACTGAGCCTGGGCCATCAGACCACGTTGATTGATGTCGACGAGACGATGCACGCGCTGACGGCCATGTTCAGCGGGTCAAGAGAATTTGGATTGTTCCTAGCTAACCCTCCCGCTGCGCAGCAGTGGGAGGGTCGACTGGCGGCAGCTCAGTCGGGGAGGGGGCTCGCCTCGACTAACCCAAGCATGATGCGCTACGCTGCGGACTCGCCTCTGCGGCGCATGCACCCTCCCCGAAAATCTACGCTCAACGCGTGATTTTCGACCCTCCCTAAGCTGCGCTTGGGAGGGTTAGTTTGCTCCCGCTGCGCAGCAGTGGCAGGGTCGACCCGCGAAGCGGGCCGGCCTTGCTAACCAATCAGCGAACGATCCTACCTCGTCCAACAGCAGCTAAAGCAGGCGAGGGACCAGCGCTAAGGCCGAGGACCAGCAGGTAGAACCAATTCGTTCAGTCGATGATGAGCATCGTCATCGGACAAACCGTCGCTCCACGCGGCGAACCCGGCCTTGGATTCATCATGCATTTCTTCCATCGGAGCCCAGACCTTGTCGACCTTGTCCGTGAACAAGTCGCCAATCAGCAAGTCGGTAACGGTGCCACGCATTTCAGGATTCTTACGCATGAAGTTACCGAAGCTGAATCCATCGTAGTATTCGCACACCAGACGGCGCATACGATCGATACCTTGATTCAAGGTTGGCCCCCATTTGCCCAGCTGCGCGCCACTGGTATCGCCACTGGCCAGCCCTTCGACAATGGCATCTGCGGCCATCTCTCCGCTTCGTAGAGCCAGCAAGACGCCGGACGAGTACAAGGGATCCAGAAAACCAAACGCATCACCCACCATGACCCAGCCATCGCCAGCAACCTTCTCAGCGCGATACGAATAGTCGCGAGTGGCGAAATAGCCAGCGATGCGATTGGCGTCTTTAATGCGATCTTTGACCGCTGGGCAATGCTCTAACTCTTCGTTGTAGATCGTCTCGTGATCCCCTCGACCCTTGAAGATGTAGTCGAACGGCGCGACAACTCCAATGCTCACGCGATTGTCGTGCAGAGGTATGTACCAGAACCAACCCAGTTTATTATCGAGCTGCAAGACGACCGTGGCCCCCTCGTCCTTGCCTGTGTCTCGATATGCATTTTCCCAATAGGTCCAAACGGCACCTTTATTGAGTACGGGATCCCACACACGAAGTTTGAATTTATTCATCAGCAAGCCGCTCTGACCGCTGGCATCAACGACGACTTTGGCACGGATCTCATGCGGTTGGCCGGCCGCGTCTAGCAGTTTTACACCGACGACGCGATCGCCTTCCATGATGACATCACGGACGCGAATCTGCTCATGAGCCGAGACGCCGTGCTCGCGGGCATTCTCGAGCATCATTTGGTCGAACTCGCTGCGTACCACTTGCCAGGTTTGCGAGCACTCGTGGGGCTTGTTGTCTGCGAAGTAGAACGGCGCCGAGACCTTACCGTTGGCCGATACGAATTGCACGCTGTGCTTGTGCACGAATCGACTAGCCTTCATTTTGGGGAGCATGTCCAGTCGCTCGAGAACCCAGTAGGTCTCAGGAATGAGCGATTCACCAATATGAAAACGGGGGAACTTCTCTCGTTCGAACAGTTGTACCTTGTGGCCGGCCTTGGCGATCAAGGTGGAGGCCGTCGAGCCAGCTGGTCCACCACCAATCACGATGACATCTGTTTCACTGGGAATCGTTGCACTGGACATTACTCGAACCCTTAAAAGAATTGGTCGGCCGTCAGAACGACGGACGCCGAGCCAATCGAGACCAGGGAAATACACAGCCGCTACGGTAAACCGCTTACCTCAGACGAATTATCGGGCCCCCTGCTCGTTAAAACAATAGTTGTTTCAACAAGCATAGGCGAATTTGTCGAAATTTTGTCGAGAAAGCCCTTCGGAAGGGGGGATGGGGCGGACAGTGCGCGAAGTCAATCGCTTTCAGGTAGAGGAAGAGCATTCTGTTTCTGTCCCCGTTTTTTCTGTCTGTCTTCTTCAATTCTTCAAAGCCAGGGTTTCAGGCCCGAGGAAGACAGAAAAAGAACACGACCAGTTCGGCCGGTTTTGGCCCGTCAATCAATTGTCGCCGACGGGCAAGTTCGAGCAGCGGTACGCATTCCTGGACGGAACCGCGGGCAATGATGAAGAAGTTCTTGCGATCGGCTTTCGTAAAGCGACCGTTGGCATCGGCGATGTTGGCGGAGACGGAGAGGGATGCCCGATTGAGCTGGTCGACCAGGAAACCGTAGCCACGGCTGAGCCGTTCGGTTGTCGCACAGACTTGATCGGCGAAATCAACCGACTTCTGGTAAACCAGCAACTTCTCGAACTGGAACGTCATCTTTCGCTCCAGAAGAAGAGAGTAGACCAGAAGAAAGTAGAACGAGTAGAGAAGAGAAAGTCGAATGGTTGGTAAAGTCTCAAAACCTAGAGAATCTCTTGGTTATGAAAGTCTACTGCTCTACTTTCTCTTCTCTACTCTCTATTTTTGGTTTCGGCCTTCAGGGCCGAAACCAAAAATCGGGGTGATAGGATTCGAACCTACGACCCTCTGGTCCCAAACCAGATGCGCTAGCCAGACTGCGCTACACCCCGGAGCAAGTTTTGTAGTTGATCGGGCAGAAACCTGCAAGCCGTATTTAGGCAGCTGCACGGCTACCAGGTACAAGAATATCCCGAATTCGCTCAAATTCCTCAGCACTATTGAAGTGCACAACAATTTTGCCTCGACCGCGAGCCGATTGGCGAATTTCTATTTTTGTGCCCAACGAGCGTCGCAGCTCCTGTTCTAGAGAGCCAATTTGTGGGGTGACGGTTCGCGCCGAACCTCTTTTCCCTCGATTGGGCTTATCGTCGGACTTGCCGTCTTCCTTGGCCAAGATCTCGGTGACGGAGTGCTCAGTTTGTCGAACACTCCAACCTTCCGATTGAATCTGACGGGCCATGGCCAACTGCTGCGACTCTTCTCCGAGCGGCAACAGGGCGCGCGCATGACCAGCCGAAAGTTTGTCGTTCTGCACGGCTTCCAAAATCGGCGGCGGCAATTCGAGCAGGCGCATGAGATTGGCGATAGTTGAACGGTCAATTTTCAGTCTTCTAGCCAGCTCTTCTTGCGGGCAGGCATGCTCGTCAAGGTAACGTCGGAAGGACAGGGCCTTTTCAATCGGGTTTAAGTCTTTCCGTTGCAGATTTTCAATGATGGCCAATTCGGCCACCAAGCGATCATCTGCTTCACGCACCTCCGCCCGGACTTTGGTCAGACCGGCGTAGACCGTAGCACGTAGGCGACGTTCTCCGCTGATCAGTTGATATCGCTGGCCAACTTTGCGAACAAGCACCGGTTGGAGCTGCTGATGCTCCTTGATACTCTCAGCCAGCGACGCAATCTCTTCCTCATTAAACTGACGACGTGGTTGGAAAGGGTTCGCATCGATCAGGCTGACATCCAGATCGAGCGTCGTCATTGTCGAGAGGGGCTGAGTCGTATCAACTGCGGGTAGGGCAGTTCGGCTAGTGCCAACGCCGGGCGCATTCATCGGCAGGACATGTGGTCGGTCATAGTCCGATGCGGCACCCATCCCATATTCGTTTGTCACCGCCGCTTTGTTGGTCATGGGTTCGGTTGGCACAGTGGGCAGCACAGTGCTCAGCGGTACCGAACCGGTTACGCCACTACCAGGCAGCGATGGCCTTGGTCTCAACGTGGAGCCCGTTTGGGTCTGGGGGGGCCTGGTGGTTTGGCTAAGGGCGTTTCCGCTGTCGTGGCTGTCCACCGTCTGGTGACGGGTGGCTACGGAGTCCACGACAGAGCCATCCACAATGTTGGATTCATCCAAGGGCGTACCCAAGAGCGCCGCCAAACCGCGGCCAAGTCTTCTATCCTTACTCACGTTCTAATACCTCCATGCATAGTTCTAAGTAAGCTCGTGAACCACGTGAACGCGGAGCGTATTCCAATACGCTGGTGCCATGGCTGGGTGCTTCCGACACGGCCACATCACGCGGGATCACAGTATCAAACACGATATCGCCGAAGAACTCGCGAACTTCGGCATCGACTTCGTAGGTCAATTCGAGTGACGGATCATACATGGTCAGTAGTATTCCGCCAAAGGCCAATCGGCCCGTTCCGCTCTGCATGACTTGACGAATCACCTGAATCATTTGCGTTAGACCTTCCATAGCGTAGAACTCGCATTGGATGGGCATGAGCACTTCTGTGCTGGCGGCCAGCGCCGCTTGAGTCAGTTGACCAAGGGAAGGCGGACAATCGATCAGGACAAAATCAAATGAGCCCATGCCAGCTTCAAGGTGTTGCTTTAGAGTATGAGCATCGCTTTCTTGACCACGCTCCAAGCGATCGACATCCACAAAGCTGCGGCTGCCGGGAAGCAGCGTTAGGTTCTCCTGATAGGTGTCGACCAGGCTTTCGCGCAGGGCGTCATCCAGCAGCAATGGATGGCTCGCCGCAGGCTGAGCCCCCAGGCCACTGGTGGCATTGCATTGCGGGTCGAGGTCAATGAGCAATGTCTTCTGCCCGGCTTTGGCGAGGCAAGAAGCCAGGTTGACAGCAGTAGTCGTCTTACCGACTCCACCTTTTTGATTGGCGATGCAGAGAATGCGTCCCACGATTGGCCGCTCCTTGGCCTGTTGTTGTCTCACAAGAGCTGCCCAGTCCGTGGCAGTCTTGCTGGTTACGCGTGCTCTTGGTAACCGTCCGCAGATTATGACAACTCTATCAGTAGAAGAGAATGGCAAAACTATGCTAGCAGTTTCACGGGAAACCCCTAGGCAAGGCTTAACGAATGGGTGTTTCACAGGAAACTGATAGCATTTGACGATTGTAGGCTCACCCCGGAGGCAAAGCCGTATCCTGGGAGGCCAAGCCGTATCCCGGGAGGCCGACGCTCCTGCGGAGGCATGCCGCGTATTCCGACTGACTGGCCATTTCGATTGAGCATGGTGATGGCTTGGTTGGTTCGACATGGGCGAGCTCAACTGCCATGGATGTTTGCGTGGTTGCATACCGATTTGCCACGGTCTTGCACCGTTTAATTCGCCATAGGCGAACTCAAATGACATGGATGCTTGCGTGGTGATGACGCTTGTCTCCGCAGGAGCGTCGACCTCCCGCAGGCCACGAACACCGAATGTGTGGCCATGCCGATCGTGCGTGGTCATGGCTTGGTTGGTTCGCCATGCGCGGATTCAATGGACATGCGTGGTTGCGTCGTTGCATACCGGGAGGCCGACGCTCCTGCGGAGGCATGCCATGTATGCCGACTGATTTACCATGCCGATCGAGCATGTTCATGGCACGGTTAGTCCGCGATGGTCGGACGTCCGCCGATTGAGCATGGCCTTGGCACGTTTGGTCCACCATAGGCGAACTCGAATGGCATGATGCGTGCGTGGTCATGCCACGTTTAATTCGCCATGGGCGAGCTAAACTGACATGGATGCTTGCGTGGTGATGACGCTTGTCTCCGCAGGAGCGTCGACCTCCCGCAGGC
>JADLDX010000468.1 GCA_020846515.1 Pirellulaceae bacterium | reverse complement strand
GGTCGTAATGGCGTTGGCAAATCAACTCTGTTGAGAATACTGACAGGTGAAGTCGATCGGTCAGAGGTTCAGTTAAACGCTGCAGCCTACTTGGTGCCTCAAGATCTTGGCACTTCATCAGATTCGATTCTCACTGCGCGCTCGGTGCTTAGTCATACGGACTTGGCGGAGGCAGGCTTGCCCATTCAACTATTGTCGCAGGAATTCTGTAGTCCAGGCGAGCAGCGGAGCTTGCGTCTATTGGCAGCCCAAAAAGCCCGGCCAGATCTGTTGGTATTGGATGAACCAACCAGCGATTTGGATGAGCAAGGAGTCGACTGGCTTGTGAGTTGGCTTTCAAAATGGTCGCAGGGGTTGATTGTTGTCTCACACAACAGGAAGCTGCTCCGTCACTTCGATTACTTCTTCGTGATAGCAGAGTCTGGCTGCAGGTATTTGTCGGGTGGACTAGAGCAGGTTGAGGATTACCTAGAGCAGGAAGAGCAACGAAAGCAACGTGAATACGTGAGTAATCTCAACGCGCTAGTCCAGAAAGAGGAGAAGTATGAACGCGTAAACAATCGACATGACCGAAAAAAGAATCGCGGTCGGCTGAATGAATTGGGGCGTTGTACTGCCAGAATCAAGCTGAATGAGAAGCGGTCCTATGCTCAAGTAAAGCAAGGAAAGCGAAAGAAGCTTTGGCAGCAACGAATCACTGGTGCGCGAGAGTGGGCAGCGGCGACTCGTCGTGCTTTGAGTGTCCAGCTAGATCTGGAGCTGATTGCACCTCAACAGCCTACGGACACAGCCGCCAAAATTGTTGAAGCAATTGACGTTTCAGCGGTCATCCAAGGTCGTCAAATCTTCTCAAACGTCTCGATTTGCCTACGGAGATCAGATCGTTTAGTTGTCTCGGGGCGAAATGGATCAGGTAAGACGACTCTGTTGTCTTTGCTTTCAGGACTTCAGCGGCCAACTAACGGAGTTGTCCAAGGGGACTTCTCTCGAATTGGATTGATTGAACAAGGTGCCGCCAATTGGCAATCGGAGCTAGGGCTGATGGAGTATCTTCAGTTGGCGAGCGATTCTTCACTGGATAAAGTTGCCGAGATCTTGGCAGCTCATCGCTTCCCCTTTGCCTTGGCCGAAAGGCCCATGCAAAGTCTCAGCCCAGGCGAAAGGGTGCGTGCTGCATTGATTTGTCTTTTCCATCGATCACCTGCGGTGGAGCTACTGATTATTGATGAGCCAACCGTTGGCTTGGACTTTGTTGGATTAGCTGCGTTACAGGATGCACTAAAAATTTGGCCCGGAGCTTTGGTTATCGTCAGCCATGATCGCGACTTTGTTGACTCCATCGGTACCAATTGCCAAATCACACTGGACAAGAAACTGTAGTGCTAAGGAATCAGCGAGGCACCGCGATAGGATTGAAAGAAGGCTTTTGCGGCGGGATGCCATGCGATGCCTTGCCAACGAGCAGCCTGTTCTGCTGTGAGTATTCCCGCAAGTTCGCGGACCTCAGGGCGATAGATGCTCTCGAGCACACTTCGAACCAAAATGTCTGGAGCGTCCTTGTTGCAGACCAAATAGGCCGTGGTCGCAACAGTACTAATCCCGCTAGTGCCCACTTCGCCCTCTGGGTAATCCGAGTTTGCGATGCGAATGGGGTGGAACGCTGGCTCGTCCAGCGAAAACTCCCAAGCTTGGCTGAATTCCATCAGATGATAAGCGCCGTGAGACATTAACGATACGATCTCGCTTGCGCCGACGCGAGTCACGAGAATCGCTGCATCGACTGGCGGCTCGGCAGCTAGGTCTTCGACGATCTGTAGATCCGCGAAATCAAGTCCTCGATAGTTCAACAGCCGTCGCGCTGTCGCGCGAGAGCCTGCTTTCTTTTGTCCAATGTAGACGCGACGTTCTTTCAAGTCGCGAAGATCCGAGATCAACTCGCCGGTACGCGTCAAAACGTGAACAGCTTCATAATAGAGCGGTGCAACTACCGCAACGTTCTCGTTCTCGACCATGTCCGATTGCAGTAATGCCATGTGGACTTGGCCGGCGCCTAACTGTTCGTAGTTTTCGGACGAGCCTTGCGTATTGACCAATTCTGTTCGACAGCCGACGTTCTTTTCAAGCGCATCGGCGATCGTTTCTGCAACAAGACTATATTCGCCTCGATCAGAACCACCGGCAATACGCACAGTGTTGGGCATGCGATTCTTAAACCAAACACTGCTTGGAATCAGCAAGAGCATCCAGGCAACTAGAATCAACATCCCCGTCGAGAAGATGCCACGCTGTACCCAGCGGTGCGTCTCGGTGGGTTCAATCACGCGATTATCCAGGACAGCGCCAATGATCGGCACGCCTAGCAAGAAGTGCCAAGCTCGCCGCCAAGCGGCACTGGGCCGAGCTTTAATCGGTTGTCCCTTAAGATACCGATCCAGATCATTCGCTAGATCTGCTGCTGATCCGTACCGCATCAGGTGTGACTTGTGCAAACATTTTTCGGCTATTGTCTCTAAGTCTTCAGGAATATCGCCGCGAATCGTTCGTAAGCGTGGTGCAGGTC
>JADLDX010000467.1 GCA_020846515.1 Pirellulaceae bacterium | reverse complement strand
CTTCACCGTCGGCTACAGCCTCAAACTCAGCCAGTCCGTCGTACGCGGCAGGTATGCGATACGGCACGTCGGCCATCACGCCGTCGGCATCAACGCTGGCTGCCGCCCCAAATCAACCACAATTGGTTGGGCAAACGGTGAGCAGTCCGAGTGATTCTCGCGCCACTGAACAGCTCAGCGTCGAGGCCGTGGGGGAGCATTCCCCCGAGTCGCTAGCGCCGCCGATTCAATATGAAGAGTTGCCGACACCCGCGGTCAGCGAAGACGTACCTGGTGGACGGATGACGACAGCACCCACTGCTGACCGATCAGGCAGCGCGCTGGATGAAGTGCTCGAGAAATACAAGACTCGGCCCATGTCAGCCGCGCCATCTTTGGCGGACCGCAGCCAACCCAATAGCATCGCTCTACCTAGTTCTTCCATCGAAGTGGACGCGTCAGCTCCTGCTCCGAGCGGCAGCGATTCAGCCAGCAAGGTCGAAGTGGTCGACAAAGAGTTGGCTGGCGGCGATGGCATGCACAACTTGCCAGGCTCGGCCAGCGAAGCCTACCACAGTCGCAGTCGATCCTTCAGCCTGGATTATTCGGTGGAGTCTCTGCGGGGACTGGCCATCGCAGATATCGAGTTGTGGGGAACCGATGACCGCGGCAACACGTGGCTCAAGTGGGGCAGCGATCCGGATCGCGAAAGCCCCTTTGATGTGCAAGTGGGCGATGATGGACTGTTCGGCTTTCGCATGGTGATCATTGGCGAAAACGGTCTGGTCAGCAATCGCCCCCAGGACGGCGACGCGGCCGACATGTGGATCAATGTGGATACCAAAATGCCGACCGTCAAGATCACCAGAGCCCTATACGGTGAAGGTCAGGAAGCTGGCATGTTGGTTATCGACTACACGTGCGATGACGAACATCTGCATGATCGTCCGATTACGCTGTCGTTCAGCGAGCGGCCATCTGGTCCTTGGTCGACCATCGCCAGCGGACTGCGTAACACGGGAATTTACCTCTGGAAAGCGGATCCCAACTTGCCTCAACAAGTGTATCTCCGCATGCAGGCGGTCGATCGGGCGGGCAATGTGCAGGAACACAGACTCGAGCTGCCCATCAATTTGCGCGGGCTAACACCTCGCGGACGCATCCAAGGCTTTCGCCCCATCGAAACGAAGTGAACCATCGGTGGCTGCAACACGGACGGCATCGTTAACGCAAGAGCTCGTCCCCGGAATGCGTGTCACCACAGGTCAGGTCACATCACGAGCGGAACGACGAAGCGACTTTCGTTCTCTTCTGCAAGGGCTGCCGGCTCGATCCAAGGAATCTGACTATCTCGAGCCAGGCATTCGTTGATCATGCCGCGCGCAGCCTGAATGACCATTTGAAGAACTTCGCGGACAGTGGCCCCGCGGCTTTCGGGCAGCGGTAAATTAGCTGCTCGACCGCGAGTTTCGCCCTCTGCAATTCGGCAGATCAAAACTTCCAACTCGTACACCGCAACCGCCTCTGGACGTGGATTTCGCATGTCGTGGATCGTGGTCTCGACCGAACGCTCGTTCAAGGACAGCGAATCTGCTGTCGGTTGATTGGTGGCAATCGCCATGCCCGATTTCATACTTTTTGCTCCGGCAGCTATGCATCTTCCGGGACACTCTTTTGCATTCCGACGCACGCATCATACCGCCCGGTCCGCCGATTCGCGACTACTTTTGTTGTTCCTTGCGCACCATCGTCAGGAGGGGGGCGGCGCAAGTCGAACATGCGTCAAGGTTTACGCTCGCGCTCGACGGCAAACTTTGCCCAAGCTTTTTGATCAACATCCCCAGAGAGGGTCAGGAAAATTTGTCAGTTGATCTACTCGGTCGCGTGGATCAGTAGGCGTTCTCTTGCTTGAACACCACAAAAAATGTGCGCAAGATGATTTTCAAATCCAACCAGACGGACCATTCGCGGATGTAACGATGGTCGCAATCGACCCGCTTTTGCATCTTATCCAGCGTTTCCGTTTCGCCGCGATGACCCTCGACCTGGGCCAAGCCAGTAATCCCCGGCTTGACTTTGTGACGCAGCATGTAACCTCGAATCAATTTTCGATAGCGTTCATTATGCGCCGTGGCATGCGGACGTGGCCCAACCAGCGACATGCTGCCTTCGATCACGTTGAACAGCTGAGGTAATTCATCCAACGACGTGCGACGCAGCAACGCGCCGATGCGCGTAACACGTGGGTCTTGACGCATGGCCTGTTGAACTACTGGCCCATTGTCACAAGTGCGCATCGAACGAAACTTCCACACCAGAATTTCTTTGCCGTCCAAGCCGTAACGCTTTTGACGAAAGAAGACGGGTCCTTTAGAGCTGAGTTTGACCAGCAGGGCACAGATCAACATCACGGGCGAGATGACCACTAAACCACACGTGGCCACTACGAGATCAAAACCGCGCTTGACCCAACTATCAACGCCATACAGCGGGGTTTCAAATACGCTGACCGTCGGTAAGCCGCCGACTTGTGTCCAGCGCGAATGGAGTAGTTCGAAAACAAAAAAGTCAGGCACGATGTAGACGCTGGCCGTTGTATCGCCCAATTGCTCGAGCAGCTGACGAATGCGCGCCTCGGCGCGCATGGGTAACGTAATGAACACTGTGTCGAACTCACCGGCCTGCGCTCGGCTAACCAGTTCTTCTAATCGTCCGAGATGGATTTCAGGCACAGACAGTTCATCGAACGTTCGCTGAGTCGCCCGGTCATCATAAAAGCCTACGATTCTCAAACCGCAGGCTGGGTTATTGCGTGCATTTTCAGCGAGCTGTTTTCCCAGCGGATTCAAACCCGCGATGGCGCAGCGGCGGACAGCCCAGTCGCGCGACGAACGTAGTTCGGCACCAATGCGAAGCGTCATCCGCGCGATCCCAATCAGCGTGACGCTCAACAGACTCCAACTAATAATGCAGCTGCGTGCGAACTGCTCGCCATAGCGAGTCAGGAAGAGAAAGACTCCTAACAAGCAGAGAGTTCCG
>JADLDX010000466.1 GCA_020846515.1 Pirellulaceae bacterium | reverse complement strand
TAGCACGGACTATGACACCAGCGACTTGCTGTTCTTCGAACCGCTGACTACCGAAGATGTGCTGAACATTTGCGATCGGATCCAACCTGATGGAGTGATCGTTCAGTTCGGTGGTCAAACGCCATTGAACTTGTCGCGAGCGCTCAGTTCAGCTGGCGTGCCGATTATCGGTACCATCGTCGATACGATTGAGTCGGCCGAGGATCGCGAGAAATTCCAGAAGCTATTGCATGAGCTGGGACTGAAACAACCGAACAATGCGATTGCGCGCACGATGGCCCAGGCGCGCATTGAAGCTCAAAAGGTCGGCTTCCCGGCCTTGGTACGCCCCAGCTTCGTATTGGGTGGTCGAGCCATGGAGATTTGCTACGACAACAGCCAGTTTGAGCGATATGTGGCAGAAGCCTTCGTGGTGGCCCAAGGACAACCGGTGCTGATCGATCGCTTTCTGGAAGATGCTATCGAAGTCGATGTCGATGCCATTTGCGATGGCGAAGATGTCGTTGTCATGTGCATCATGGAGCATATTGAAGAGGCCGGTGTGCATTCTGGCGATTCCGCTTGCGTGATTCCACCTTACAGCTTGCCCACGCACATCATTCAGGAAATTCGCGAAGCCACTTGGGCTATGGCCAAACGACTGCGCGTCATCGGCCTGATGAACGTCCAGTACGCGATCAAGCATGAAGATGGACGCGACAACGTTTATGTGTTGGAGGTAAATCCTCGAGCCAGCCGCACAGTACCGTTCGTGGCCAAAGCCACAGGTGTGGCAGTGGCCAATCTGGCCGCCAAAGTTATGGCTGGATGTAAGCTGGCTGAGTTGGGCATTACCAGCGAACCCATCCCGCGTCATGTATCGATTAAAGAAAGTGTCTTCCCGTTCCGCAAATTCGCTGGCGTGGACATCGTGCTGGGCCCTGAAATGCGCAGTACAGGCGAAGTTATGGGCATCAGCGAACGGTTCTCGATCGCTTTCGCCAAAAGCCAATTGGCGGCGGGCGTTGTCTTGCCCAAATCGGGTAACGTCTTCCTGAGCATCAATGCCCGTCAACGGGATGGTGTGGCCGAATTGGCAACGCGCTTACATGGACTTGGCTTTAAACTTCTGGCCACCTCCGGTACGGCCGATTCCATTGAGGCCGCGTCGATTCCTGTGACCCGCGTCAAAAAGATCGCCGAAGGTAATCCCAACTTGATCGACTACCTCAAGAACGGCGAAGTCTCCTTGATACTCAACACACCTAGCGGCAAAGGCGCTCGCACCGACGAAGGTCGCATTCGAGCTTCGGCTGTCCAACATGGCGTGCCCTGCATCACCACCATGGCCGCTGCGGTGGCTGCTATCAAAGCCATGGAAGCGTTAACCGAAGAAGAGCTGACCGTAGAATCACTTCAAGAACGCTTCGCCTAAGAGCCTATGTTTGAGCCGTTGGGTAGTATTTTGTTGACGCGAAAGGTTGACCAGTCTGCACCGGACGGACGCCTAAACACTACTTGTAAGAAACTAGACGAACATTATGCCGCAGCTTGACCTTCGAGATTACATCCGCGAGATTCCCGACTTCCCGAAGCCAGGTATCCTGATCCGCGATATCACGCCATTGCTGGCGGCCCCAATCGCCTTTCAATATGCCATTGATCTGTTCGCCGATCATTATCGTGACGCCAAGATCGATAGCATCGTGGCGGCCGAATCGCGTGGCTTCATCTTTGCCGCCCCGTTGGCCTTGGCGCTAAAGGCTGCCTTCGTCCCGATCCGCAAGCCTGGCAAGCTGCCTTACTCTAAGCACAGTTATTCCTATGACTTGGAGTATGGCAGCGATACTCTCGAGATGCATACCGATGCGCTCAGCAGTGGCCAGCGCGTGTTGGTCATGGATGATTTGCTGGCCACCGGCGGCACTGTGGAAGCCTGTTGCAAGTTGCTCGAGCACTTTTCCGTCGACATCGTGGGCTGTGCATTCTGCATCCATCTGACGGGACTAAACGGCGCCTCGCGTTTGAAGGCCCCGCTGTTTAGTTTGCTCGAGTACTAATTGGATAACCCGTTTTAATTTTAGCGGCACGGCGCAAGCCGTCCGGTGTCTTAATCAGCGCGGCATACCGGAGGGCTGGCGCCCTTCCGCTTTCAATTTTAGCGGTACGGCGCAAGCCGTCCGGTGCCTTAATCAGCGCGACATACCGGAGGGCTGGCGCCCTTCCGCTTACAATTTTATACCGGAGGGCTGGCGCCCTTCCGCTTACGATTCAACCAACAAACTTCGAACCTCCAACATCCTGGGCCTCCAAGGTGTATTGAATCGCGGCTTCTAATGATTCATTATCAAATAGGTATCTAACACTGCCTTTTCGAGTCCACCAATTCTCGCGTGCCGTGGCACCGGAGGGCTGGCGCCCTTCCGCTTCAATTTTAGCGGCAGGGCGCGAGCCCTCCGGTGTTGTATCGGGCACGGTGCCACCGGAGGGCTTGCGCCCTTCCGCTTTCATGGAATCTTCCGCTTTCTTTAACTTTCGCGTGCACCATGCTTTCAACTGGTCGCGAACCTGCTCGCCATTGTGGCTGCTGGCTGTAACAACAACATGGCAATGGTTCGATCGACAATTCACCGCGTGCCAACCACGAATTTCACAGTGTTTGGCAATCGTCTCTTCAACAATCGTCCTTTGTTGTACGGTTAACACAATCGGCTCCTCAGTCATTTGCTCTTTGCACCAATCGGCAAGCAAAGGCTGAGGAATCTTCTGGCCCTTCTGCCATTTGGTCCAGCTACGATCGTCACCCGGTAGCCAGGTGCCGTAACACGTCCAGGTAATAAAATAGGCGAGCGGGTCTGAGTACATGTTGGTTTGTTGGGTTGCGTTGTAAGCGGTACGGCGCAAGCCGTCCGGTGTCTCAACCAGCGCGACATACCGGAGGGCTGGCGCCCTTCCGCTACCATTTTACCGGACGGCTTGCGCCGTGCCGCTACACGTGGAACCGTTTATGACGGTTGCTCTAGCTATGCTGAACGACGCCAGGTCAAACGCTGGGCTTCGAGGTTGGTTTTAGTTCCCAGTCGCCCTGTGCGCACGAATCGCTGGCTATGCTTGTCGGGCAACAGTTGTCCGCCTCTGCCCCCAGGGACGCGAGCGTCGCATGATCGAAGTGGTTGAACTAACGAAAGCGTATCCGGACTCCATCTCCGGTACGTTCAAAGCCCTTGATTGCGTCAGCTTCCAAGCCAAGCCCGGCGAGATTTTTGGACTGCTTGGCCCCAATGGTGCCGGCAAAACAACGGCTCTACGCATTCTCAGCACAGTACTACGTCCGACCAGCGGCATAGCTCGCATCAACGGCTTTGACGTTACAACCCATCCGGATGAAGTCCGACACTGCATCGGCTTTGTCTCTTGCAACACGGCCATCTACGATCGTATGACGGCCTGGGAGATGGTTGAATATTTCGGTCGTCTGTACGGCATCCCCAAGGATCGCTTGAGCGAGCGCATGCATCGTGTGTTCGAAGACTTGTCGATGATGGACTACCGCGACATTGCGGGCGGTCGCATGTCGACGGGCATGCGTCAAAAGGTTTCCATTGCACGAGCGATCGTGCACGATCCGCCCGTGCTGATTTTTGATGAGGCATCGCTGGGATTGGATGTGCTGGTTGCCCGAGCGCTGCTGGGTATCATCGATCAACTGCGAGAGCAGGGCAAATGCATTATTTTTTCGACGCACGTCATGCGGGAAGTCGAACGTTTGTGCGATCGAGTCGCGATCCTGTATCGCGGCCGGATCTTGGCATCCGGCACACTCGCCGAACTGGCCGAACAATATCAACAGCATGACTTTGAAGAACTGTTCTTCAGTTTGCTGAACGACTCGGATCGCGACCGCAAGGCCGCCGTAGCTGAAGCTCTGAAGAGCCTGTCAACCAACGGAGCCGGCTCATGAATTGGCGGCACGTTCACCTGATATACCTGCGTGAGATGCGCGATCAGCTGCGCGATCGACGTACGCTCTTTACGATCACCGTCTTGCCCCTGCTGCTGTATCCGTTGCTGGGCATGTTGATGATGCAGGTCGCACAGTTCAAACGCGATCAAAGCGTACGTGTTCGCGTCGTCGGTATTGAACACTGGCCGAAAGATGCCGGGCTGGTTGAAACCACGCAATCGCTGGATGGCTTTGCCCGACTGACCGCCGAACTGGAGAGGGAAATCGGCAGTGAATCGGTGGAGATCCACCCCGACGCCTGGCCGGTCGATGGTAGCGTTGATCATGTGGTTACGTTAGCCAGGCAATCGCTAACCACCAGCGACTTCGATGCCATTCTGATCGTCGAACCCGAATTTGAAAAACTGCTGGCCGATCGACGAGCCAAGGTAAAGGACTTGCCACCGCAGCCATCGTCGGATCCGCCCGAGTCCTCGAATTCCTCCACTACTTCCTCCACTGCGACGAGTGAAGATGTCCTGTCGTCGGGTGTCGAGACTGATTCACCGGGACTACAAGTGGTCGCCAATATGGCGCGCGATCGTTCCCAATTGGCTGTTCGTCGACTGCAGAACGTCTTGCGTGTGTGGCAACAACGCTGGGTGAGTCAGGAGTTGTCGGCCGCGGGTATCAATCCCGTACTGGTCGAACCACTCGCGGTCAAACAAAACGACACATCGGAAACATCGATGCGCCGCGCGATGCTGTGGGCCAAGATCCTGCCCTTTATCATGTTGGTTTGGGCGTTGACTGGAGCCTTTTATCCCGCCATCGATTTGTGTGCCGGCGAAAAAGAACGCGGCACCCTAGAGACACTGCTCAGCAGCCCTGCGCGACGACGCGAGATAGTCTGGGGCAAGCTTTTCACAGTGGCTACGTTTAGCATGCTCAGTGCCCTGCTGAATCTGCTGAGTATGCATATGACGGCAGGTTTTATTGTTGAACAACTGGCCTCGCAAGGCACGCCTCAACTAGCCGAAGCCTTTGGACGCTTGCCCATTCATGCCTTTGGTTGGCTGGTACTATTGTTAGTGCCTATGTCAGCCTTCTTTAGTGCTTTGGCACTGGCCGTCGCCGCACTGGCCCGCAGCACCAAAGAAGGCCAATACTACTTGATGCCTTTGCTGCTGTTCACACTCCCCTTAGTCACCATGCCGATGATCCCCAGTCTCGATCTGACACTGGCCACCAGCATGGTACCGGTTTCAGGCGCCATCTTCCTGGTGCGCGCCTTGATAGAAGGGCGAATAACCGAAGCCTGCATTCATTTGCCAGTCGTCTTCGGCGTGACAGCAATTTGTTGCCTACTGGCCATTCGCTGGGCAGTCCGCCAGTTCGAAAGCGAATCGGTGATGTTCAGCGAAAGCGAACGCTGGAACCTGCAAAGTTGGATTCGACAAGTATGGCGTGATCGCGGTGCAGTGGCATCGCCGAGCGAAGCCACTTTGTGCGGTTTGATTATTCTCGTAGCTATGTTCTTTTCCCAGTTCATTGCGGGTCCGTCCACACTGGCTTGGGAGACGCTGGCGCAGCGCGCCGTGGTCACTCAAATTGGATTGATATTAACGCCCTGTTTGTTGATGGCCATTTTCTTGACGCGATCCATGCGGCAGGCACTGAGGATTCATCCAGTACCTATCGACCAGATCGCCGCGGCAATTGTGCTGGCCCTGGCTCTGCACCCGAGTTATGTCTTATTGGGACAGGCTATTGCCGGTACGATACAGATCGGCACAGAAACCCAGCGCGTGCTCGAGACCGTTGCGCGATTGATAAATGCACAGCCGTTGTGGGCTGTACTGCTGGTGTTAGCCGTACTGCCAGCCGTTTGCGAAGAGTTAACTTATCGTGGCTTTATCTTCGGTGGCTTGCTGCGCAACAACGGAGTCTTGCGCGCCGTATTGATGTCCAGCTTGTTCTTTGGATTAGCGCATAGCTTTTTGCAGCAATCGATTGCCGCGACGCTTATGGGTGTACTGTTGGGCGTGATCGCCTGGCGCACAGGCTCCGTCGTCTGCACGATGCTGATCCATGTCATAAACAACTCGTTGTCGGTTAGCTTGGGTTGGATATCGGATCGCCAGGTGGCTCTACCCGAAGCGGCGGAATGGTTCATTTCGATCGACCAGGGTCAATGGCATTACCAGCCGGCCTGGATCACCTTCAGCGTCGTGCTGTCGCTGGCCATGCTGGCGATTCTGTGGCGACGTACCCCTGCGGCCGAACGCCTCGCTGAAGCGGAACTGGTTTAGTAGTTCACCCTGTGGACGAATCGCTCCGCGACTCGTGAAGCACCGCGGTGCGTCTTATCGCTCGGCCGCATTCAATCCGCTGTTGGCACGCACGTTTTCACCCAACGCCAATGTATAATTACAGGATTCACCAGTTCACTTCTGTCGTTTAAAGGCGAAAGCGATGGGCCATTTGCCTCAGGCAGCGGATTCGACTGAATCCACTTCATCCAAGACCTCGAAAGCCACTAAAGCCAAATCCAGCGACGGGAAAAACACTCGCGCCAAGGATACCGCTTCCCAAGCGGCTGAATCCCAAACACGTGATAAGAAAAACAGTCACACCCAGCCCAGTCGCAAACGCAAACAGGGGCAGTCCGATGAGCCATCCAACGGCCAATCCAATGGCTCTATCGCCAAGCAGCGTTCGGTTTCCGAGGGTGACATAGCGCCGATGTTGACCGCAAAGGGCATTGAACAGTATGTGGTCGATGAAGCGATTGCTGCGGCGCAACAAGCCAAAATCTCGGCGATCCAGGATCTCGTTAGTTCGGTGCCGCCGTACGATATCGGCACGTTGAAGAAAGTGCTGGAAGACATCATATCAGGGGCTTCTGCAGATGACGCGGCCGTACTGCGCGATGCTTTGTTAAGCAAGCATGATCCGCATGTGCCGTTGCAGTTGCAGCCCGACGATGAATTGGCGCCGGGTTGGCGAACCGGTGGCTATCCCTACAAGAGCTTGATGACGCGCAAGAACTACGAGAAGCAAAAGTATCGCCTTCAAGTAGAGCTGCTAAAACTGCAATCGTGGGTCAAACTGACCGGTCAGAAACTGGTCATTCTGTTTGAAGGCCGAGACGCAGCTGGCAAGGGAGGTACGATCAAACGCTTCATGGAGCATCTCAATCCACGCGGTGCACGCGTGGTAGCCCTCGAGAAACCCAGTGACGTTGAACGCGGCCAATGGTATTTCCAACGTTATGTCGAACACCTGCCTACGGCCGGTGAAATTGTGATGTTTGATCGATCCTGGTACAACCGCGCGGGCGTTGAGCGCGTCATGGGATTCTGCGATAACGATCAATACTCCGAATTCATGCGCCAAGCACCTGAGTTCGAACGCAACCTGGTTCGTAGCGGTACGCACCTGATTAAATTCTGGTTCTCGGTCAGTCGTGAAGAGCAGCGTCGACGATTTAAAGAACGCGAGACGCATCCTCTCAAGCAATGGAAACTATCACCCATCGACCTGGCCTCGCTGGACAAGTGGGACGAATACACCAAGGCTAAAGAAGCCATGTTCTTCCACACCGATACCACCGATTCGCCCTGGACGGTCATCAAGTCCGATTGCAAGAAACGCGCACGACTAAACGCCATGCGTTACATCTTGCACAAGCTCCATTACGAAGGCAAAGACCCCGACCGCATCGGACCACTAGACCCACTGATCGTCGGCCGCGCCAATGTGGTCTATGAACGTGGTGAACGTCACGATTTGTAACGCGGTACTTCGTTCAGGTATCCGCCCCAGGGCCAACACATCTACGACACATGTTTGGCCAAGGGCTAAGTTGTAGGTCGACGCGCGTCTATTCCACCAGGTTATGCGGGGCTACGCCTCGCATCTTGGCGGCTCGATTCTCCAGCAGGCTGACCACGAGACTGGTCCAGCCGGTTTGGTGACTTGCCCCCAAACCTTGGCCGTTGTCACCGTGAAAATACTCATGAAACAACAGCAGGTTCTGCCAGTTCGGGTGCGAAGCGTACTGCGATTCTTCCCCAAAACATGCGCGCTGGCCTTGTTTATCGACAGTGAACAAACTGATCAGCCGTCTTTCGATCTCGTCGGCCACCTGCCCTAAAGTGCAGTATTTCCCACTGCCCGTGGGACACTCTACTTGAAACGATTCACCATAGAACGAATCGTAGGTGCGCAATGATTCACATATCAAGTAATTGATGGGGAACCACACGGGACCGCGCCAGTTGCTATTGCCTCCGAACATCCCCGTGTCGCTTTCACCGGGCACATAGCGGACGATGTGTCCGGCACCGGCACACTCAAAAACGTAGGGCTTCTTGCCATACACAGCCGACATCGAGCGAATACCATGCGGCGATAAAAATTCTCGTTCATCCAGCATGGTGTTCAACAGTCGCCGGAGGCGATCGGCACTAGGCAAGGCTAGTAGACGCAAGCCAACTTTACCGCGGTCTGCGCAGTCGCGAGTCAGATACGTCATGTAGCGTGCCATGCCTTGCCGGTTCTCCAAGAACCAGAGCATGCGTTTGCGGAATCCTTCTAGTACCTGGAGGTGAGCTTCCTCCAATACGACTGGTGTGCAGAGTGGAATCAGGCCGACCAGCGAACGGACTCTCAAAGGAATCGATTCGCTGCCCGTGAGCATGTGATCGTAGTAGAAGCCGTCTTCCTCATCCCACAGTCCCGTACCATGTAACGTGTTGGTGGCATCCACGATGGCCAAATAGTGCTCAAAGAACTTGCTGGCCATATCGCAATATGCCGGTTGATCCACAGCCAGTTCCAAAGCCATGCGCAGCATGTGACCACAATAGAAGGCCATCCAAGCGGTGGCATCGGCCTGATTCAACCAGGCGCCGTTAGGCAGTGGCTTGTTGCGATCGAACACGCCGATGTTATCCAACCCCAAAAAGCCGCCGCTGAAAATGTGGTTCCCATGCAAGTCCTTGCGGTTAACCCACCAGGTAAAGTTAAGCAATAGCTTCTGGAAGGTGCGCGACAGAAACTCGACGTTGCGTTGCCCCTTAGGGCCACTGTTCAGATAAGTGTTCCAGCAAGCCCAAGCATGTACCGGCGGGTTAACATCATCCAGCGCCCATTCGTAGGCCGGCAACTCACCATTGGGATGCATGTACCATTCGCGCAAAAACAGGATCAACTGTTCTTCGGCGAAATGCTGATCAATGCGGGCCATGGGCAACATATGGAACGCCAGATCCCACGCGGCATACCAAGGGTATTCCCATTTGTCAGGCATGCTAATCACATCGCGATTGAACAAGTGACGCCAATCGCTGTTGCGTCCATGTTTGCGATACTCCGGCAACGGAGGCTTCGAAGGATCGCCATCGATCCAAGCTTGCACAACGTAGTGATAGAACTGTTTGGTCCACAACAATCCCGCGTAGGCCTGCCGAGCAATCATGCGCTCGTCATCGTTGAGTTCTTTCGGAATATTCTCCTGGTAGAACTCGTCGGCTTCTGCGCGTCGCTGCGTGAAGACTCCTTCAAAATCAGCCCCAAACCAAACACCAGGCGTCTGAGCTTCACTGGCCATCCGGGCGCGCAGGATAACCTGTCCGCCAGCGGGAATTGTGTGGGTCGAGTAGGCCGCTACCTTGGTACCAATGCGCCGCGGATCAACGGCTTGCTTGTTACCTGCGATCACATACTCATGAAACGCATCTTTAAAGTACTCGCCCAGCGACGGTGAATCTGGATGTCGCTTGGGGTTGGTCTCATTGTCAGTGACCAGATAGGTGACTGGTGCCGAGTCGCTGGGTATGTCGCACTCAATTCGCCAATCACCCAGCGTTTGGTGATGGCAGTTCAGAGCATTGTCTTTGAACCGAATGGTCGGCTTTGGTGTACAGCCTTCGTGCGTGCAATCCCAGGTCCAGGTATTTCGAAACCACCACTGAGGCAACAGATGCACAGGGGCGGGTTGATCGCTTCGATTGCAAATCGTGATCTTAATGAGCAAATCATCGGGCGAGTCTTTGGCATATTCGATGAAGCAATCGAAGTAGCGTTCGTCTTTGAATATGCCCGTATCGAACAGCTCAAACTCTGGCTCGACTCGATTTCGTCGCCCCGATTCGGCTACCAAATGCTGGTACGGGTACTCGGCTTGCGGGTACTTGTAGAGCGCTCGCATGTAAGCGTGCGATGGTACAGCATCCAGGTAGTAGTAACATTCCTTGACGTCTTCGCCGTGATTACCTTCTGGGCCGGCCAGTCCAAACAATCGTTCCTTTAGAATCGGATCGCGACCATTCCAGAGCGCCAGCGAGAAGCAGAGTCGGCACTCACGATCGCAAATCCCAAGCAGACCATCTTCCCCCCACCGGTAGGCGCGACTGCGGGCGTGATCGTGCGGCAAGTATCCCCAGGCCTCTTGGCTGGGCGAATAGTCTTCGCGGACCGTGCCCCACTGTCGTTCTGATAGATAACTACCCCAGCGTTGCCAATTGGCCGTACGCGCCTTGGAGGCCGCCAGCCGCTCGCGCTCTGATGTCTGACGTGCTGCGTACTCGGTCATGCGTGCCCACCTAAAGCCGAATGGGATGTGTTCACAAAAAAACGTCGCTGAGGAGAAGCCCACAACGACGTTTGATGTTGGTTAATCTCACAACCAGCGTAGCAAATTAGCTGACGCTCTTGATCGTCTTGAGAATGCGAGACACGATCTTGTATGGGTCGGCTTGCGAGTTCGGACGACGATCTTCCAAGTATCCCTTGTAGGCGTTATTGGCCACAAAGCTGTGCGGGATGCGGATCGACGCACCGCGATTGGCAACACCGTAGTTGAACTTGTCAATCGACTGCGTTTCGTGCAGACCGGTCAGACGCAGATGGTTGTCTGGACCGTAGGCAGCAATATGCTCGTCGCGATACTTCTCGAAAGCTCCCATGAGCTTCTCGAAGTACTCTTTGCCACCTTCGTTACGCAGCTTGTCGGTCGAAAAGTTGGTGTGCATACCAGAACCGTTCCAGTCACCCTTGACCGGCTTGCAATACAGTTCAATATCGATGCCGTACTTTTCGCACAAGCGAATCATCAGGTAACGGGACATCCATAGGTCGTCACAGACCTTCTTAGATCCCTTACCGAAGATCTGCCATTCCCACTGACCCTTGGCCACTTCAGCATTGATACCTTCGATGTTGATTCCGGCATCCAGCGTAATGTCAATGTGCTCTTCGACAATTTGACGAGCCACATCGCCTACGTTCTTGTAACCGATACCGGTGTAGTAAGGACCCTGCGGTAGCGGAACACCTTCGGCTGGGAAGCCGAGTGGGCGGCCATTTTCATAGAAGAAATACTCTTGCTCGAAACCAATCCACAGGTCAGCCGAATCTTCCACGGTGGCGCGGAAGTTGGATGGGTGTGGTGTCAGGTCAGGCATCATAACTTCGCACATGACCAAAAAGCCATTTTTGCGAGTGCTGTCTGGATACAGCGCCACTGGCTTCAGAACGCAGTCGCTGCTCTTGCCTTCAGCTTGTTGCGTGCTGCTACCGTCAAATCCCCACAGCGCACAATCTTCTACGCTCTCGGGTGCCTTATTGACGATCTTGGTTTTGCTACGCAGGTTGGGCTCAGGTAGATAACCGTCGAGCCACACATACTCCAGCTTGTAATTCTTGTCTGACGACATAAAACGGGTTCTTCTCGATTGGAGTGCCACACGATCGAAACACTCATCTCCACCCGCGTATGCCTCACTGCATCAAAGGCCCACACGTTGAGACTTGTCGCATCAACACAGCGACAAACTGAGAACGAGTTCGAACCAAGTTGGCTGATTTCGGCAAAAACCTACCCTGCCCTGCCGCCACCAGCTTCCGCCTGCCGTGACCTCTTCCATTTCAAAAGAGATCCTCATTCCCAGCGAAGTCGGTCTTAAAGCTAGCACGATTTCACAGATTCTTCAAGTTCCCCAAAGGGAAAAAATCTGCCATTCGATCAGCAGGACGCGGCTTTGCGGCAACACCACGTCCCTGCCAGTGGCTCACAGGGATCCATTGATATCCGAACTAAGGGAAACTCAATCCCCCAAGCACCACCCAAACTGCTTCGCCAGCGCTCCGACCCAAGCCGGCCACCACCTCAGGGATCACGCGCGGTTGTTCGACTCCCGTCAAGCGTTGATCGAGTCCCTGGAACTTGAACGACAATCGCGTGTGATCGATGCCCATGCAGTGCAGGATGGTGGCGTTCAGATCGTTTACATTCACCGGGTCACGCACCACGTTGTAACTGAAGTCGTCCGTCTCACCATGCACATAGCCGCGTTTGACGCCACCACCGGCCAGCCAAACGCAAAAGTTCCTCGGGTGATGATCGCGGCCATAGTTATCACGCGTCAGCTTGCCCTGCGAATAAACTGTGCGACCAAACTCACCGCCACACACCACTAACGTGTCGTCCAACATGCCACGCTGCTTGAGATCCCTGACCAGGGCTGCGGTGCCCTGATCGGTATCTCGACATTGATTGGCCAACTGCCGCGGTAAATTGCCGTGAGTATCCCAACCGCGATGCAGTATCTGAACCATCCGCACTCCGCGCTCTACCAAACGCCGCGCCAACAAAGCGCTGTGCGTAAACGTTCCGGGGACAGTCGCATCCGGTCCATACATGGCCAACGTACCGCTACTCTCTTGACTGATATCCGTTAATTCTGGCACGCTGCTCTGCATGCGAAATGCCATTTCATATTGCGAGATACGTGTTTCCGTCTCCGGATCACCAAAGCGTTCCAGGCCCTGAAGATTCAGCGCGTTGAGCGCATCGAGCATAGCGCGACGATCTTCTCGCAGCACACCTTCAGGATTGGGAAGATACAAAACCGGATCGCCACTCCCACGCAAGGCAACGCCGTTGAATCGCGTTGGCAAAAACCCACTACCCCACATGCGATTGTAGAGCGCTTGCGCATTGCTGTCGGCGGGAAAGCGCGGCGTAAACACCATGAAGGCTGGTAAGTCGTTGTTCTCACTGCCCAGTCCATAGGCCAGCCACGAACCAATGCTCGCCTTGCCTGGCACTTCTGAACCTGTCATCACAAACGTGCAGGCCGGATCGTGATTGATCGCATTGGTGTGTACGCTGCGCACCAAAGTGAAGTCATCCACTAGCTTGGATGTATAAGGCATCAGTTCGGTGTTCGCCCACACGCCTGCCTGGCCAACGCGTTCAAACTTGAACTTTGAGGGCGCTACGGGAAAAGTCTTTTGGCCGCTGGTCATCGTCGACAGTCGCTGGCCGCCCCGCACCGAGTCGGGCAAATCCTTATCGAAGTAGGCCTCAAGCTGAGGCTTGTAATCCCAAGTGTCGTGCTGCGGAGGACCACCGTTGTAATGCACGTAAATAATGGACTTGGCTTTGGGGGCAAAGTGCGGCAGGCCTGGTAGCGGCGGATGCACGGGTGCGGCGACGTGGCCGCGACTGTCGGCCAGCGCAGAGCCGCGCTGGCTGACACTGCCGGCCAAGGCGGCCAGTGCCATACTGCCCAGTCGCAAACCTTGCTGTCCAAAGAATTGACGGCGGCTTTGAAGATGCTGAAGTGAAGCTTGAAAATGGTTCATGGGCTGCTTGGCCTCGATCTGGTTGACATGTGTATGGTTGTCTGTGTTTCAGATAAGCGTCGGCGTCGCAAGAAGCATCAGATCTTCATGCGAACGCGTCGTTCGGCTTAGTTTCTGGTGACTGTTTCATCTAAGTTCAAAATGGTATTGGCAATCAGCGTATAGGCTGCCAGTTCACTAGCATCCAACTCAGCTTTCGGCTTGCTTTCCCCTTGAGCGATCAATTTCTTGGCCAGCTCAACATCGCTGCCGTAATGCGCCAAGTTCTTGTCCAATTGTGTCTGTAGCACGGCTAACTCGGCATCCATCGGCGAGCGAGAGAGAATTGTTCGATAAGCAAAGGTCAGTCGCTCAGCGGCTGCATCGCCACCATGCTCAAGCATCAATTGAGCCAAGGCCCGCGCCGCTTCCACATGCTGCACATCGTTCATCAGTTGCAACGCCTGCAGCGGCGTATTGCTCTTCTCGCGCTTCGTACAAAACTGCTCGCGGTTCGGAGCATCGAAATTGACCATGAACGGCGGCGGCGCGGTACGCTTGAAGAAGTTGTAGATGCTCCGGCGATACAACGCAGGGCCAGAGTCGCGTTTGTAATTGCGCGTATTGGAACCGCCAAAGCCAACCGGTTCCCAGATGTTGTCAGGTTGATAGGGCTTGACGCCCTTACCACCCATTTCAAGATTGATCAAACCACTGACATATAACGCATTGTCCCGTATCTGCTCGGCATCCAAGCGGAAGCGAGGACCCCGCGCGTACAGACGATTCTCAGGATCCAGTTGATAGAGCTCGGGCGTAATCTGTGACCGCTGCTTGAAGGTTCGCGAACTGACCAGCAATCGCACCAACCGTTTGACATTCCAGCCTGATTGCTGAAAGTCCCGCGCCAACCAATCCAGTAACTCGGGATGGCTGGGCATATCGCCTTGCGAACCAAAGTCATAACTGGTCTTAACCAGGCCTGTCCCGTAGAACTGTTGCCAGAACCGATTGACCGTCACGCGTGCCGTGAGCGGGTTCTTGTCAGAGACCAGCCAACGGGCCAGATCCAATCGCGAAGCTCTAGCCATCGGGTCGCTCTTCTCTAGCGGTGGCAACACCGACAGAACATCTGGTTGGACCGCATCGCCCGGTTTGTCATACGCCCCGCGCATCATCACAAAGCTGTCACGCGGTTTCGGCAGATCCTTGAAGATGAACGTACTGGGTATGGCGTCGTCGATCGCCTTGCGTTGCTCACTGAGCGCATTACGATCCTTGATCAATCCAGCAAATTGAGCTTTCGTGGAGTTGCAAATCTCTTGGAGATAGTACTCCCGCAGTCGCTTGACGAGCTTTTCATCCGGCTTCTTATCATCAGCTTTTTTGTCATCAGCCTGTTTATCATCAGCTTTTTTTGCCGGTCCATCTTTGGCCACTGACTTGAGGTCCGCGGGCAAGCTGGGCGTGTCTTTGCCTGCGACACTCTTCCACCAAGCCAAGAATGACTCTTTGGGGTCGATCGCCGGATTGCTGCTGCCACTGACACCAACGTGGTCCCACCAGACAGTGCCACCAAATTGCGTCAGCGCGAATCCCTTTAGTTCGTCGCCGGCGGCCAGGCCCACTTTCTCGACCGGCACTTCTAAACGGACCCATTTACCAGCCTCAGGGAGCGGCCCCATATCAACACGCTCCGTTGTACCGGCCGCACCCCAGTCGATCGCCTTATAGTCGCCCCACACCGCCCGATGATCCCAGCCCGATTTGAAGAATTGAATCATGATCGACCGAGGACTATTGGCTGGATCCAGCCACACAAACGCGAACACTTTACCTGCGGCAGGTATCACCAGCGGCGTCTTGGCTTGCTCCCAAACGTCTTGTGCCAATCCAGCATCAGTCCTCTTAAGCGATCGCTCGCCGCTGTAAACAGGATTACCTTCGTCCGCTTTGACGAACTGGGGCGGTGCGCCGGGTGCAGCGTGCAGTTTGCCACCTGCGGGAAAATCGTCCTCCATCCAGACGTGTTCGGTGACGGTCATCACTTGCTCGGACTCAGGCTTGTCGGCGGGATCCACGTAAGCCACCTTGGCTGCCTCCGCGTCGATCTCTTGCTGCCTGGCACTGATCTGCTTATCCAATTCGGCCATCTGCTGTTGTGCATCCGGCTTGGTCAATTTCATCACCGGCTGTGTGAGCAGTGCATTGCCATCCATCGCAGGGTCGGCGGCAGAATTGAAGAACGCGTAAAACGAGTAAAACTCTTTCTGCGTGATCGGATCAAACTTATGGTCGTGGCACACGGCGCAACCACCGGTCAGTCCCAACCAGGTCTGCATGGTCGTACTGGCGCGATCCACCGCGTAACGATAGAGCAACTCCTCGCCAATCGAGCCGCCTTCACTGGTCGTCACGTTACAACGATTGAATCCAGTGGCCGTCAATTGCGCTAGCGTCGGCTCGGGCAACAAGTCTCCGGCCAACTGTTCGATGGTGAATTGGTCAAAGGACAGATTGCGATTGAAGGCCTCGATCACCCAATCTCGATAAGCCCACGTCTGACGCTCGTTATCCAAATGCATGCCGTGCGTATCTGCATAACGCGCGACATCCAGCCAGTGCCTGGCCATTTCTTCGCCATAATGCTGACTGTCCATGAAACGCTCGACCATGCGTTCATAAGCATCGTCGGATTTGTCTGCCAGGTAGGCATCGACCTGCGCAATGGTAGGTGGCAATCCGGTCAGTGCAAAAGCCGCGCGACGAATCAGGATCTCCTGGCTCGCTTCCGGAGCCAAACCAAGTCCTTGGCTGACCAATCGAGCTTGGATAAAGGCATCGATGGGATTCGACAGGGCTTCAGCGTCCGATGCTGATGGCCCCAGTGTGGGCGGCGTTACTTCCGTGACCGCTTCGAACGCCCAGTGCTTCTGATAGGGCGCTCCTTGTTCAATCCAGCGGCGAATGACTTGTTTCTCTTCGTCGTTGAGCGATTTATGACTATCGGCTGGCGGCATGATTTCATCGGGCTTGGTAGCGATGATCCGCTGCCAGACCTGACTCTTGCTTAGATCACCCGCCACGACTGGAAACTTTCCATCGCGTTCGGCTTGCGCACCTTCGGCTATGTCCAATCGCAAGTCGGCTTGCCGCTGCTTGGCATCAAAACCGTGACAGGCAAAGCATTTGTCCGAAAGAATCGGGCGCACATGCGCATTGAAACTGATTTTCTCTGGAACGACAGCCTGGAGAGTCGCGGCGGAGCCGGTGACACTGGCCACCATGCCGATCAAAACCAGCCAAGTGCGTTTGGATTGTGAGTTGTCAACCATAGTTCCATCATTCGTAAAGTGCGTTTTCGATACTATTTGTGTGCCCACGGTCGTTACGGCGTTGGCCCCATAGGGGGCCCAGCCAAATGGGCTGTTACTGTCAATTTGTCAAATCTCAATCTGTCAAACTCAAACTTAAACTGGGCGTCGGTCTTTAGTCGGGCTAAACCGGACGCTAGCGCGCTTGCGGCTGATCAGCCGCCGGGCGCTAGCCCACGGTTTTCTGACCAGTAAACCGGACGCTAGCGCGCTTGCGGCTTATCAGCCGTTGGGCGCTAGCCCACGGTTTTCGGCTAAACCGAACGCTAGCGCGCTTGAGGCTGATCAGGTTTTCGGACCACATAAAGATCGATGCCTTGAACTGTTACTCTGAGGTGGGTCATGCCCCGTCACGGAGTGCCGGGGCTACATAATGCGATCAATCCACAAACATAAATTCATTCGAGTTCAGGACCACGCGACCGACCACTTCCAGGCCATGTTCGCGAGCTAACGGTTCTAAAATCACCAGATCCTCGCCGGTTGGCGCTCGTTGCCAGGCGTGTTCGCACAAAATGCTAATACAGCGTCCGATATTCGAAGGAGTCCCAGCCGTCCCAGCCGGTCCGGCCTCGCGTTGGGCTCGATCGGCCAGGCGACGCGCATGCACCAGCACGAAGTCATTATTATACAACGTCAAGGCTTGCAGAGCCGAGACGGATTGCGAACGTGTGGGAGACAGCAGTCCCAGGTCTGGAAAGTCTAGCGATTCCATAAATGGATCGGCAATTCCACGCCATACAAAACGATAGATGCTGCGTCGCGCAGCCGGCGGCGACTCCCAATCGAACTTGGTATAGTCCAGGGCCGGCGTCAATTGTTGACCAGGACTAGTGGTGAACTGCTGGATACTCGGTCCACCCATTTGATGGTCCAGCGTCCCGGAAGCACTCAGGACCGCATCGCGATACGCGTCAGCGTCCAGTCGCCGTCGATGCTGACGCCATAACCAAACGTTATCGCGATCGAGCGAAGCATTTTTGAGATAAACCTCAGGGCGATCGCTTTCGGTTTGGGTACTGCTTTGTTGATAAGTCGCACTGCTGACAATCAATCGATGCAGCCGCTTGAGCGAATGATCGTCGTCGTCGCGTAGCTGGCTGGCCAACCAATCTAGCAAAGCGAGATGAGTGACTTGTCCACCCATGCGTCCAAAATCGCTGGGTGTATCGCACAGCCCGCGACCAAAATGGTAATGCCACAGGCGATTTGCCTGGCTGCGCCAGGTCAGTCCGTTGCGAGCGTCGGCCAACCAATCGGCCAGCGCTGCGCGCCGAGCTGATTCGGGTGCGTCTTCGGGCATATCAAACGCTGAGGGCAAGTTTGGCACAGCCGCTAAGGCGGCCGGCGATATGATGCGCTCGGGTTGATCGATGTTACCGCGCTTGAGCAAGTGAATGAGATGCGGCTGTTCACGCGCCAGAGCGCCCGCGCCGTTCCCCGCAGGCACTTGCCTGGCTGCGGCGTAAACATGCATGTGAGCCGGCAGTTGATCTAGTTGAGCCGAAGCATGCGAGCGCAGAGCTTCGGCCGCAATCAAGACCCGCTGGCTTTGATCACGTTCAGACTTGGGCACGCGCAAGGCCGCCGCTACTTCTTCGGCAAGGGGCACAATTCGAGGATCAGCTTGATCGGTCAGCGATAGACGTAAGCGACCTATGACATGCTGGCGGCCATGAGACTGATGCAAAGTAACTTGGAGGTCGCTATCAACTGCATCTGCAACTGAATCTGCAACTGTATTGGCAACTGAATCGCCGCCTGGTTGGGGGAGTGAACTGGGAGGTATGGCAAAATGAACAACCAGCGTGTGGTCTCGCGACTCTTGGGGATGAATACCCCAAGCCGTCTTCATGTTGCCATCGATTGCGTGCTGCGCTAACCAACCCTCTTGCTCGAAGTCCGCCGTGGCCCTCACCGGCTTGAAGGTTGCAATCGGACGGGTCGCCGTTGGCGAGCGAGCGATCCACTGCACATCGACTTCCGAGAGATGCAGATTACCGTTCACGGCCGCCCCTGGTCCTTGCTTAGGCAGGGAATCGTCCCGCAGTACATCAATACGCAAGGCGGTAATGGGCCCGCGCAGCGACTCTGGTTTTTTCAGCCTGATACGAGTGACCGTCTGCTCTGGATAGGGTGGCAACAAGAGCAATGATCCATCATCCAGCCGCTTGAGTTGGCCATTGTTGGTGGCTGAGTGGTCGGTGGCTGAGTGGTCGGTGGCTGAGTACTCTACGGGCTGGGCAACACTCCACAGCAACGCGTCGGCGGCTGCCGAGGACTCCCATTGATCGACCGTCGGCCGCCAGGTATCCGCTAACACAATTTGCGAGTCGCGCGCCCGAGCGGCTGCCAACAAGCGTTGCCACTGCTTGCGCTGACGAGCCACTGCTGGTTGGATGTCATATGCCACATCGCCTTTGACAACTCCGGCAAACACCGCTTGCAATGCAAAGTAATCCTCTTGCGAAATAGGATCAAACTTGTGCGCATGACAGCGAGCGCAGTTGACCGTCAAGCTAACAAAGCTGCTCATCGT